>NZ_JACKZK010000009.1:0-242257 GCF_014230245.1 Pseudomonas sp. MSSRFD41
CGCAGCCTCGCTGCGCTCGACAGCGGCTACAGGCTTTGTGCGGCCGCTGGGGTGGAGGGTCAGTCGCGGTAGTCGGGGGCGATGCGCTCGAGCAGGCGCAGCAGCGCGGCCCAGGCCAGCGCCATGGCGTCCGGGTCGCTCAGCTCGCCCTCCTGCAACGGTCGGCCCGGGTCGTTGAACTGGCGCTCGGTATGGGCGCAGACCGCGTCCGGTGGCAGCACGATCTCCCCCGCCGCCTGGGCCGCCAGTTGGATCTCGCAGGCCTTCTCCAGGTAATACATGCGCAAAAATGCCTGGCTGACGGTTTCGCCCACGGTGAGCAGGCCGTGGTTGCGCAGCATCAGCACGCTCTTGTCGCCCAGGTCAGCCACCAGCCGCTGCTGCTCGGCCAGGTCCAGGGCCACGCCTTCGTAATCGTGGTAGGCCACCCGGCCATAGAACTCCATGGAAATCTGGTTCACCGGCAGCAGGCCGCACTTGGGCGCCGCCACCGCGCAACCGGCCTTGGTATGGGTGTGCAGCACGCACTGGGCATCGTCGCGGGCGCTATGGATGGCGCCGTGGATCACGAACCCCGCCGGGTTCACCGGGTACGGCGAAGGCTCCACGGCCTGGCCATCGAGGTCGATCTTCACCAGGTTGGAGGCAGTGATTTCCTCGAACATCAGCCCGTAGGGGTTGATCAGGAAGTGATGCTCGGGCCCGGGCAGGCGCACCGAGATATGGGTGAAGATCAAATCGGTCATGCGAAAGTGCGCGATCAGGCGGTAGCAGGCCGCCAGCTCTTCGCGCAGGCGCTGCTCGGTGGCGCTGCGCGTGGTCAGGGCGTGGGGGCTGGGCACGTTCTTATGCATGATTGGAGTCCTCCAGGCTGTTGGGCTGGCAAACGATAGGGCCGCACATCCGCCGACGTCCAGCCCGTTGGGCTACTTGCTGGCCCAGGCGTTGAAGCGCTCTTCCAGCTCCTCGCCATGATCGACCCAGAACTCCACGTTCATTGCCAGGGCGCCCTTGAGGTTCTGTTCCGAGGTGGGCACCCACTGGGCCAGCGCCGGATCGAGCCGGGCCGCGGCCAGGGTGTTGGTGGGGCCGTAGGGAATGGCGTGCACATAGTCGACCTGGGCCTCGGGGCGGTTGGCGTAGGCGATGAAGCGCTTGGCCTGGGCCACGTGCCTGGAGCCCTTGATGATCGCCCAGTAATCCATGCCATACAGGCTGCCGGGCCAGACCACGGCCAGGGGTGCGCCGTCCTGGGCGGCCGCGGCGATGCGACCGCTGTAGGTCGAGGTCATCACCACATCGCCGGCGCTGAGCCACTGCGCCGGCTGCGCCCCGGCCTCCCACCACTGGATGTACGGCTTGAGCTGGCTGAGCTTGGCGAAGGCCCGCTCCACCCCCTCCGGCGTGGCCAGGACCTGGTACACGTCCTCGACCTTGACCCCATCGGCCAGCAGCGCGAACTCCAGGTTGTACACCGCGCGCTTGCGCAGGCCGCGCTTGCCGGGGAACTGCTCGACGTCCCAGAAATCGGCCCAGGAGGCCGGGGCCCTGGCCAGTTTGTTGCGGTCGTAGGCGATGGCCACGCTCCACACCAGCACTGCCGAGCCACAGGGCTGGGCGGCATCGGCGATCAGTTCGTCGGCGTGGCCCAGGGCCTGCCAGTCCAGGGGTTCGTACATGCCTTCGTCGCAGCCGCGCATCAGGTCCGGACCTTCGATCTGCACCACGTCCCAATCGACGTTGCCGGTGTCGACCATGACCTTGATCCGCGCCATCTCGCCGTTGTACTCGCTCTGGATCAGCTTGCTGCCATCGGCCTTGGCAAAGGGTTGGAACAACGCCACATCCTGGGCTTTCTGGCCGGCTCCGCCGTACCCCACCACGACCATGTCGGGGGCTGCCCGGGCACTGTCCAGGCCCAAGGTCAGGGCGAGGCTCAGGGCCAGGAACGAACAACCATGCTTGCGGGTGAGCGCTTTCATCGGTGATTCCTCGTGACGGTGCCCTGCCGGACAGCTCCGGCACGGCCCTTTTTTATTGTTGTGAGGGACGCCCCGCAGGCTGGGGCGCCAATCGAAGCTACTGCAAGGATCAGTAAAAAAACAAGTTGATTTTTTACTAACGGTAAATTTTTATAGGAAAACAATAACAACGCCAAGGCAGCGCCCTGCCCTTGGCCAGCCTGGAGCCCGCGCCATGACCACCGCCTTCCCGCACCTGTTCGCGCCGTTGCAGATCCGTGGCAAGCGCCTGAAGAACCGCATCATGTCCAGCGGCCACGACACCTCGATGCCCACCGACAACCTGGTCAACGAGCAGTTGATCGCCTATCACCGGGCCCGGGCCGAAGGCGGGGTCGGGCTGATCGTGTTGCAGGTGGCCGGGGTCCACGACAGTGCGCGCTACACCAGCCATGTGCTGATGGCCACCGACGATGCCTGCATCGACGGCTACCGGCGCCTGGCCGAGACCTGCCATGCCCACGGCACGCTGGTGCTGTCCCAGGTGTTTCATCCGGGGCGCGAGATCATGGAGTCCAGCGACGGCCTGCTGGCGGTGGCCTATGCCCCCTCGGGCGTACCCAACGAGCGCTTCCGGGTCATGCCCCGGGCCCTGGACCAGGAGATGATCGACGCGATCATCCAGGGTTACGCCGACGCTGCCCGGCGCCTGCACCAGGCCGGCCTGGACGGCGTGGAGCTGGTGGCCAGCCACGGCTACCTGCCGGCGCAGTTTCTCAACCCGCGGGTCAACCGCCGCAGCGACGGCTACAACGGCGAGCTGGAGCAGCGCCTGCGCTTTATTCGCGAGGTGCTGGCGGCCATGCGCGCCAGCACCGCCGACGACTTCATCATCGGCCTGCGCATCAGCGCCGACGAACGCGACCCCGAGGGCCTGACCGAGGACGAGTCCCTGGCCGCCGCCCAACACCTGCAAGACCAGCTGGACTACCTGCATATCGTCGCCGGCACCTCGGCCTCCCTCGGCGGCGCCGTGCACATCGTCCCGCCCATGGCGGTTGAAGCGGCTTACCTGGCCCGCGAAGCCGGGACCTTCAAGGCCGCGCTGCAGATCCCGCTGTTCGTCACCGGGCGCATCAACCAGCCCCAGGAAGCCGAGGCCATCCTCGCCAAAGGCCAGGCCGACGTGTGCGGTATGACCCGGGCGCTGATCTGCGATCCGCAAATGCCCAACAAGAGCGACAGCGGCCGGGTCGACGACGTGCGCGCCTGCATCGCCTGCAACCAGGCCTGCATCGGCCACTTCCACAAGGGCCTGCCGATTTCCTGCATCCAGCACCCGGAAACCGGCCGCGAACTGCTGTACGCCCAGGCTCGGCCGGCCCGACAGCGCAAGCGCATCCTGGTGGTGGGCGGTGGCCCGGCGGGCATGAAGGCCGCTGCCGTCGCCGCCCAGCGCGGCCACCAGGTAACCCTCTACGAAGCCGGCTCCCAGCTCGGTGGTCAGGTGCTGCTGGCGCAACTGCTGCCCCGGCGCAGCGAATTCGGCGGCGCCAGCACCAACCTACAACGGGAAATGCAACTGGCCGGGGTCGAGGTGGTGCGCAACACTCGGGTCGATCGTGCCCTGGTGGAGCGCGAACAGCCCGATCACGTGATCATCGCCACCGGCGCCCGCCCCTACTGGCCCCCTTTCGAGCGCGCCGGCGAGCTGCAAGTGGTGGACGCCTGGCAAGTGCTGCGCGACGAGGTCCAGCTCGGGCGCTCGGTGGTGGTGGCCGACTGGCGCTGCGACTGGATCGGCCCGGGCATCGCCGAGCGCCTGTTGCGTGCCGGGCACCAGGTGCAACTGGCGGTCAACGGCACCCATTGCGGCGAAAGCCTGCCGCTGTACGTGCGCGACCAACTGGCCGGCGAACTGCACAAGCTGGGGCTGCCGATCATCCCCTACGCCCGCCTCTACGGCTGCGACGACAACACCGTGTACCTGCAGCACACCGCCAGCGGCGAGCCGATGCTGCTGGAAAACGTCGACAGCCTGGTGCTGTGCCAGGGCCACCAGCCGGTGGACGACCTGGGTGAGCAACTCAAGGGCCTGGTGGCCTTCCAGCGCATCGGCGACTGCCTGGCCCCGCGCACCGTCGAAGAAGCCATCCATGAAGGCTTGAAAGTCGCCTGGGCGCTTTGAGGCTGCTTTATACTCCAGGGCTTTTGCAGGACGGGTGCTCGGACGCGCCCGCCTTCCAGGCCTGGAGCCCGCCATGAACAACCGCAGCAAGACGCCGCCCGCCGCCCCGTCGCCCGAGGCCCTGCCCACCAGCGACAGCGACGCCCTGGGCGCTCCCGGCGGCCCGCAGTTTCTCGGCACGCGCATCCGCGGCCTGCGCAAACGCCGCGGCCTGACCCTGAGCGAACTGGCCCAGCAGAGCGAACTCACCGCCGGCTACATCAGCCAGCTGGAACGCAACCTCGCCTACCCCTCCATCCCCGCCCTGTTCAACATCGCCCGCAGCCTGGGCGTGACCATCCAGTGGTTCTTCGCCAGCGAAACCCAGACCGCCCCCGAAGACCAGGGCTACGTGGTGCGCAAGAAACAGCGACTGCAGGTGAACTACGAAAACGGCATCGTCGACCAACTGCTGACCCCGCAACCGACCCAGCAACTGGAATTCTTGCACTCACGCTTTCCCCCGGGCACCTACAGCAAGGAAAGCTACAGCCATGAGGGCGAAGAAGCCGGGTACGTGCTGTCGGGGAGCTTCGAGCTGTGGGTGGGGGAACGGTATTTCCAGCTGAGCGAGGGGGACAGCTTCAGGTTCTCCAGCCAGGAGCCGCATAAGTATGGGAACCCTGGGGAAGAGGATGCGGTGGTGCTGTGGGTGATCACGCCGCCGACGTTTTGAGGTGGGTAACCGACGGCTGTTGCCGGCCAGAAGCAGCCACTCGGCCCACAGCACCAAACGGTCCATTGAGCTCAAAGGTGATGATGAAATCTCGGTTGAGAAAGCCAATTAGCTCGGCAATCAGACACTGGCTGCTCGAAAGCACATTACTACCCAGCATTGAGAAGGCATACTGCCGCTCTGAGAAACTGCTTAGATGGCTAGATGGCATCTGAAAGACAGTTCAATAGAGGTCAAGGAAGGTAGAAATGAAGCTATTGAAATCGGTACTTGCACTGCTCAAAAGCACTTTGTTTTTTAAAATGCTGGCACGTCGATTTCAAACTGAACGATCTCTTCGCAACGATTTTTTTGATTTAGCCCCTATCGATGCTGCTGATCAAGATGGCCTCTATCAAGCAGCGCTTGAGTTTGCCATGCGCAATCCAACGGTGCGAAACGTCGCCATCACAGGTCCTTATGGGTCGGGCAAGACCAGTGTCATCAAGACCTTCGAAAAAAACTCTTCATACCGCTTTCTGAATGTATCCCTAGCGACATTCAGTGATCCCAACGCGTTGAACGCTCAAGATCAAGATCCGGAAAAGGATGTAACTGTAAGGGTCGAACGCAGCATCCTCCAACAAATGCTATACGGTGCCGGGGCCGGAACCTTACCGTATTCACGATTCAAAAGAATTTCCAGACCTCGATGGATTGAACTCAACGCCATCCTATTTGTAGGCTGGGCAGTGGCTATCAGTTTACTTTACAAGAATCATGATGAGTTACTAAAAGCGTTCAGTTCTAGCACGTTAGCTTGGCCTTGGATTTTTACTGTTGCCTATACCTTATTATACTTGGCAAGGTTGATTTCAAAAGCTTTGAGAGCTTCACACTCAATATCGGTAAAGAAGTTGTCTCTACAAAGTGGCTCAGTGGAGCTGGACGGAATACCCGAGAGTTCAATACTTAATAAACACCTTGATGAAATCATCTACTTCTTCGAAGAAAATCATTACGACCTGGTGGTTTTTGAAGATCTGGATCGATTCGGAAATCCCGAGATATTTATAAAGCTACGGGAAATAAATAAAATAATAAATGATCGACCACAACAGTCACCCTTGTTCTTCCCTTCCAGAAAAAGTCAACCGCTGAAGTTTTTTTACGCAATCAAGGATGATATTTTTTTCAATAAAGATAGAGCTAAATTCTTCGACTTTATCGTCCCCATTATCCCGGTAATCAATAATTCTAACTCCCGTGAGATTCTTAAAAAATGCATTCATGCAGCAGGAAATGCTGAGGGTGTAAGCGACAGATTTATCGGAGAAGTTGCGCTGTATCTAGATGATGTGCGTCTAATTAAAAATATAAGCAACGAATTTTTTATCTATGAGAAAAAAATTGGATCAAACAAGCTGAATTTCAGCAAGCTTCTGGCAGCGATCATTTACAAAAATGCTTATCCCAAAGACTTTGAAAACCTACATTATGGAAACGGTGCGCTGTTCGAAATCGTCCAGCAGCGAACATGTATCTTGACCCAGTCAGTAAAGAAAATAGATAGTGAAATTGAATCTTTGAGGAATCTTATTGCAGACTCTGAAGAAGAAAACTGCAAAGACATCATAGAGCTAATCAAGATATTTTGGGGGCACTTGTGTAGCACTTTCACTGAATTTGACATTATTAGCGTGTATGCTGGTGATACCATCTTTACGGCCCACCAAATACTTGAATGGAATAACTTTGAGCAACTTTTCAAAGAGACAAATCTAGCCATCCACGGTAAGGCTAGGAACAGCTATTATAATAACGAGCAAAAATTTCATCTGTCATTGTCGTTTAGAGCGCTTGAAGAAACCATTACACCTGGCACCACCTTTGTCGAGCGACACAAAAACATCATCAACAAGGCCGTTAAAAACAGGATCGAAATCAACTTAAAAATCGAAAATCTGAAAGAGCAGAGATCTTCTCTGGCTCGACAGCCACTATATCAGCTTCTGAACTTAGTAGAGTTTCAGATAGGTAACATAACAGAGTCACACCAGATTATAGATAGCCGCCTACTTAATTACCTGATTCGAAACGGCTATCTTGACGAGACGTATCACCTCTATATATCCATTTTTCACGAAGGTCGGATGTCCCGTAACGATTGGGATTTCATCCTGGCAATCCGCGACTTCAGAACATCTGATCCAACACTGATGATCGATAACCCATCAGAAGTTATAGAAGAGCTTCGTGAAGAAGACTTTGGTTCAGGAACCACTTTAAACGTCAATCTCATTGATTACCAACTTGACGGAGCTCCGGATTCACCAAGAATGCAGTTAATCATCAACTACTTGTCGAAGCACCTGCCGGAAACCAACCAATTCTTCGAGGCGTACTGGCTCATCGGCAAGCACTCGTCGTTATTGACTCAGGCCGTAGCTACACATTGGCCAGGTTACGGAGTAGGGTCTATCGACACGCCCCTTGCAACACAGCACATCGCGCGAATAATTGCCCACCTCGATCCGTCTTATATCTCTAGCCAAATGAATGCTGATTTGGCGTTAACCAACTACATCTCCGCGCAAGCTGCAGTAATATTTTCTGAAAACTTGGTTTTCGAACAAGGGTTCCAGGCACTTGGATCTCTGGGCGTAAAAATTGAGCAACTCAAAGATATTTCGGGCCTCATCGAGCTTTTTGAATATGTTCATCAAAAAGATCTTTATCGACTGTCTGTAGATAATGTCAGATTTTTGCTGACTCATGCTTTCGCACCAACTACTGAGCACAAAGAAAGCACTACTCGCTTCGATCCTGAAAAATCAAACTATACTGCGATCAGAACTTTCGGGAGCGCCTATTTAAAGGCTTACGTTGACAGAGAAATCAATAATTATTTGCGTGATGTCGCATGCGTAATAGAAGGAAATGTACAAGAATCTCCTCAGGCGATACTTAGCTTGGTCAATCATCCAAAAGTTGATGAAAGTCTAGCGATTCAGTTTATCTTACAGCAAGATCACATTTTCTCGACCTTCGATGACTTACCGACCTATCTGTGGGACGACCTTTTGTATGACGAGCACATTGCCATAACGTGGGTCAACATCCTACGCTTCCACGCTGTTGAAGGATTCAACGAATACCGACTCAATGAGGTTCTTAATCGTGAAAATGTCTTTCAAGCACTTTCTGAAAAGAAAATCCCACAATTAAGTGACACTTCCGAACAAACCAAAAATTTGAGCTGGTTCATAGTTTCCAATACAGTGCTGAGCGACAAAAGTTATCGGCACCTTTGTAAAAGCATCCCCTTTAATTATATGAGTTTTCCAAACGACCTTCCTGAAGAGCGGCTATTAGTTTTGGCTGACTTGCTCATTGTCCGCCTTAATGAAAAATCTTTTGCGATGAGCGAGGCTTCAACAGCACTCAGAAAGACGCTAATCATAAAGAATTTCGAGACCTATAAGGGTGGAATAAGCCAGTATCCTCTAAGCCCCGAAATTAAAGGGTTGCTTCTGGCATCCCCTCTCCCGCTAGACCAGAAGTGTTATTTGTTAATTAATTTGACCGTGGATGAACTCAATGCAGATGCATCGCTCGTCCAGTACGCCGGGCAAGTACTTGGGCGAGAAGATCTCAATGAGAGAGCGTTCGATCTCTCATTAATCTCCTATTGCCTCACCCATGTCAAAGAAAAATCTAAACGCAAAGATATCCTTTATAACTTTGTTGACATATTGTCCGCCGAAGAAATTCTTAGCGCATTGTCAGGCTTGGACTATCCTTATTCGGATTTATCACAGCGTAAAAAACGACCCAAACTGGAAAACACCGAACAAAATAGACGCTTTGCAGAGTCTTTAAATAGAAGAAATATCATTTCATCTATAAAGGATGAAGGCTCAGTCATTAGATTAAACACTTATCGGTAAGCTCCGGCCATTAGTGGCGGAAACCTACCTCCTCAAATCAAAAAACGCCGCTTATCAACCACCAACAAGCGGCGTTTCCATCAACTCCCTACCATGCGGCACTAACTCAGAATCACGCCCTCACTTTCTCCATTCCCCAACCCCAAACACACATCATCAATCACCGCCTTCCCCATCTCCGCCAAAAAATACGAAGCCCAGGCATAACGCTCGCCCTGGTCTTCCATGGCGGCATCCAGCGCGAGTTTCTTGGCGTAGTACAGCAATGTCGAGGCCTGCTCCAGTGCCTGTTGCAGAGGCACTCCGGCATTGACGCAAAACAGGCTGTGGTCGGTTTCAGGGCAGTTGCCGAAGGTGACAAAACCTTGGGTCTGGATCGGCTTGCTTGAGTTCAATGGGCACCTCCGGCCATGGGCTGGCGGAGGTTGCGCTTGAGCGCTGGGAAGAGAAACGAATGGCAGAATAAATCGGGCAGATGACCGGCAAACATGATTGAAACTCCTGATCGACAATGTGCCTGCATCTGATCGGGTTCTCAGGCCCGGTCGCTGATTTTGCAGCGACCGCAGCAGGCTAGGCGGCTGTGCCTACCAGGGCAATGCTCAAAGCGTCGCGGGTTATGTCCATCGCGCAAAGCCCCACGCGAACATAGGGCCCGATCCACGACTCAAGCCGTCGAGCAAATGTCGTGCGGTCAACCGCCCCCTCACTCTCCGCGCCCATGGGCCACGGCCAGTGCCAACAAGCGGGTGAAGTGGGCGATGGCGAAATACAGGTCATCCAGGGTGTCGCCATCCCACTCCTCCACCGCTTCGCGCTGGGCGGTCAGCGTGGCGATGCGCGCCTCGATCTCGACGATTTCCGCCTCGCCACACTGCCGGGCGATGGCCTCCCAGGCGGCCTGGGGGATGTTCTGCTGCACAGAGAGGCCAGCCTTGGCCTGAGCGATCAGCGCAGTCAATTTGCTCATGGTTCATCATCCTCAAGAGACTAGGGCTTGCCGCGTTCCGCCCCTGGCGGGTGGCCGAAGTGGGCTTTATAGGCGTGGTTGAAATTGGCGGGGTTGGCGTAGCCCAGGCGATAGGCGATCTGTGCCACTTGCCATTTGCCCTGGCGCAACAGGGTGCGGGCCAGTTCCATGCGCTGCTGGCGCAGGTACTGCAGCATCGACTGGCCGAAGACCTGGACGAAGGCCCGGCGCAGGGTGGTTTCCCCCACGCCCAGTTGCTGGGCCAGGGCCTGGCTGCCGGGCGGCTCGATCAGCTGGGCGTCGAGCAGGCGCCGGGCTTCGTGGGCCAGGTCCAGGCGGCCGCGCACCGTTGGCGGTGGTCCGGGGCGCTGGCCTTGCAGGTGCGCCGCCAGCTCCACCAGCACCGCCAGGCTCAGGCTCTCCTGGTGCAGGCGCTCCAGGGCGCCCTGGTACGGCGACTGGTATAGCCGTCGCAGCAGGTTGCCCAGGGCCTGGCAGCGCTGGAATTCGCTGAAGCACATGCCGTCGTCCAGCAGGCCGAGCAAGGGTTGCAGGCTGGAGTCTTCCTCGGCCAGTTCGCGCAGGTAATGCCCGGCGATGCGCAGCCCGGAGAGGCAGGCGTGGCTGCCGGCGGGCAGTTGGTCCACCGCTTCCATGGTCTCGCTCAGGCCCAGGGCGTGGGGCGCGCCGGGGGTGTAGTGGTTGAGCTGGCCATCGACCCGGTGCCGCCACTGGCCGTCGAGCACCTGGACGATGCACAGGCTGTCCGGCAGCACCTTGTGGATGCGCAGCGGCTCGGGAAATTGCAGGTTGCAGTCGAAGTACTGCACATGGGCGCGCACGGTGCGGGCGCGGTAGTGGCCGATGGCGCTGCCCATCACTCGGCGGGCAGTGGGATCGAAGACCCCGGCACGGGCCAGGGCGCCGGGCCGGTCGAAGCGAAATTGGGTGTCGAGATAGGGGTTCCAGCATTCCATCGGTAAAGCGTGTCCATGACTGCCTGGTGTGCGGGGGGGCAATGGTAACCCACTCACACTTTGCCCATCGCCACTTGTGAGCGACGGCATTTTTAGTGTGCGCAGCGGTCACAGTGCTTGGCAGCGCGGCCAGCGCCGACTTCAATAGCTGCCCCTTTTCAATTTCTCAGGAGCGTGAAGGATGCACTTGTATAGCCGATGGACGGCCGCATGGGCCATGGCGTTGGCCCTGGTGGCCGGGATGGCCCAGGCCGAGGAACGTCCGCAGGTGGCGGACAAGATGGTGGCCTACAACGGCCCGCATGGGGTGAAGGTCTGGACCCTGCGCATCGGCGAGCGCAGCGCCAACCAGGCGCTGGTGCAGGTGGAAGACGCCGACCACGACTGGAACATGCGCATCCAGAAGATGAACGTGGAACAGACCGCCCGCGACACCCGTTATTCCACCCAGGTCGACGGCCAGAAGTTCGTGGTGCTGGTGCTCCAGGATGGCTATGGCGAGCTGCACCTGCCGGGCCAGGCCAAGCCGCTGAAGGTGGGTTATAACGACAACCTGTCCAGCTACGGCAATGCCCAGGCCTTCCTCAACGACTACCTCAAGGCGCAATGACCCTCGAGCGGGCGAGCGCTCCTGCGCGCCGCCCGTGCTTGTTCCCTCCCCTGATCCAAGGCTCCCCCATGACCGATGCCCAACACCCCGACTCCACCCTCCCGCCCATGGCCGAGCATCCCCAGGCCGCCCAGCGCCAGCGAGTGATCGCCGAGCTACAACAGGTGATCGAGCGCGTGCCCGAGCAGAGCGAGTTCACCAACACCCGCCGCTACCAGGTGTTCGGCCCGTTGCTGACCCTCGCGTCCCTCGGCGCCCTGGCCCTGGGCCTGCACCAGGGCAAGACCGGCCTGCTGCTCTGCGGCCTGTTCCTGACCCTGCTGTTCGCCGTGGTCAGCTGGCAGCACCGCAACGCCGGCCAGCAGGTCTTCATGCGCCTGACCCGGCGCCAGTTGTTCGTCGAGCCGTTGAGCGCGCCGGTCAACCTCACCGACGTGGTGGACATCCAGGTCAAGGACGAGCTGCTGCAAACCCTGCAACAACTGACCCTGCGCGCCGACGCCCCGCTGCCCAGCCATCGCCCGGTGCGCCAGCTGTTCGGCAACCAGGCCGTGGCCCTGCGCGACCCGCAACCACAGATCCGCATCCACTCCGCCGGCCTGATGCGCGCCGGGCAAAAACTCAGCGTCGATGACATCTCGGCCCTACTGGACGCCTACTGCCAGGCCGCCAACGCCCAGCAGCAACTGGATGAGCTGCAAGGCCGTGGATAACGCCGGCAAGGAAGCGCTGCTGGAACAACTGCAAGCGGCCGCCGACGGCCCCCAGGGCCAGTGCGAGATTCATGAGCGCTGCCTGGGCCAGGCGGCCCTGCTGGCCCTGCTTTCGGTGCTGTTGCTGGCCCTCGGCGGCTGGTTGGCCAGCCTGCCCACGGCCTGGCAGTTGCACTCGGCCCAGCTGTTGTTCTGGGTGCCTGGCGCGCTGCTGCTCGGCGCCGGGCTCGCCGGCCTGATGGGGGCCGAGGCCCTGCGCCGGCGCCACGGCCAGCGGGTGCTGGCGCTGAGCGCCGACAGCCTGCAGTTCGCCAACGCCGCCGAACCCACGTCCTGGACCTGTTTCGATGCCTTCGAACTGGAGCAGCGCTACCTGAGCCTGGCCGTGGTGTTCTCGGTGAGCGCCGGCCAGCGCGCGCCAGAACTGGCCCCGGCCGGCTTCAAGGCCCTGGCCGCGCCCAACGCGCGGAGCGTGGCGGCGGGCATGCGGGTCCGCCTGTGGCTGTGCAATCCCATGCTCGACGGCCGACGCCTGGGCTTCGAAGACCTGACCGACCTGCTCTACGCCTACCTCGAGGCGGCCCAGGCCCGCCGCACCCTGGGCCAGCTGTTCCCCGAGGTGCAGCGCTTGGGCGCCAAGCCATAGCGGCACAACGCCTGCCCGCTTGCCACAACGGCAGGCGGGCAGGCAAGGCGGTAGAACGCTGGCTGCCTTGCAGCAGGCACAGGTCGACGCTGGGCACTTTTTTACAATCTTTAGCAAAACCACTAAGGCGCGCCACCACGGCGAATTGTTAGGGTGCGGCCCTCTCCAAGCCCATGCCGAGCCCGATGAAACCCACCTCCCTGCCCCGCCTGCTGTGCCTTGCCGGCTGCCTGATGAGCCTTGAGGCCCAGGCCACCAGTTTTGTAATGACCACCGACATTTCCGTGAGCCTGACCCTGGGCGCTACCCGTGGCACCAGCAGCTCGTTCAAGGACGACAAGATCGTGCTGGCCGCCAAGGACGATGCGGCAGCGTTCGTCGCCAGCGATGGTGGTATTCGCGGCGCCCGGATCGAAGCGGCTTTCATCAGGATTCGCCAGGTACTGAATGACCCACGGCTTTCGGACCAGCAACTGGCCCGCGCCATCCTGGTGCTCTGAATGGCAGCGGCCAGCGCCCGAGGCATCAGGGTGGCGCGGGTCGCGTCGCACAAGATCGCCCCCCCTGCCGGGTACCACACCGCGGCAAACAACGCTGTTCCGCGCTCCTCGTGCTGGCGGGCATTGGGGTGGCCGCCCACGTCCTGCAAGAGCCTCGGCAACGCGTGGGGGCTGCTGACGAAAGCATGCTCCAGGCTGGGTTCATCCACCGCTGCCAGGTGAAACGTAGCTTGGCCATGCCGACCGTTCTAGCGAGGCCCAGTGTGCACGGACAGCGACTTGGCTCGAGCGCTTGAAGCCATCGCGGTTGTGCAATCCGGATCGCCCACTCACTGTTCACCGCGCGGATGGACGAGATTGAACTCATCGGCCAGTTCCCCGGCCTTCGAGAAGAGCAGCATTTCGAGATCATCGATGTCGACGCCCAGCTGCCCTGCAACGTTTGTAATCAGCTCGATGTAGCGCGCATACACCTGCCTGGTCCCGATGCGAAGCCACCCTTGCTGCCTGGCCATGGCCTTCAAGCGCGGCCAGCACCCGTTGAGCAGGTTGTTTCGACCCGGCAAATGCGGGAACCAGCAGTGCTGGCCGCTCCCCTGGAGCAATTGAATGACGTTGAGGGAAAACGACACGCGTGCATCGAAGATCGCATGCAAGCCAGGGTTCGAGAACGCCGCCACCTTCGACCATGAAGCGATGCCCTTATGAGTGGCGGGTACGCCTCCCTCCGACACCGCCTGCACATAGCCTTGCATCGTCGTGGCATGGTTTGCGTTAACCCTGCCCCAGGTTCTTACGGCGTAATTGGCAATCTCCGTGCGCTTTTCCGGGAAAAGCGCCCACTCTTGTGAAAGACCGCGCTTGAGCGTGCGTGCTCTTTCGTACCAGTTCGCACCACTGACAGCGAGCCCGAAGGATTCATAAACCATCGCCGCATCGAACGTCCATGCATAGGCATGAGGAAGTGCCGGCAGGTGCCGTTCAGCATAAGAACGCAAGGTTGTCTCTATCGATTGCATGGACCCGATCCAAGGCGTTGAGCAAGCCGGACAGAGTAGTCCAGCTGACCGCTGGATGAATATCCCGGCATTCATCCAACAGGCCCTTCAGGGCGCCCCCAACCCCTCACTGCAAAAAGAAATGCTCCTTGATGCAATCCAGGATCAGCGCCTTGACCACCGGCATCGCTTCATCATGTACGCGCATGCCCCGCATCGGCACGGGACAGGGAAGGGTCTTGAGCGAGGTGTTCCTTTCCATCGCCCGACCGGGACGCCCCTAGCCCTGGGCGTCGAAGCCCGGATGAAAACGCACCTCGCCCACCGGGCAGCGCCCCTGGAACGCCAGCGCCTGGAAGTACTCGGCGGGCACCCCGGGCAATACCGGTCCTTGTCCGGCCTTGAAGCCGAAACGCACGTAGTAGACCGGGTCGCCCAGCACCACGCAGCCGGCGGCGCCCTGCTCCTGCAACTGCGCCAGCAACTGGCGGATCAAGCGTGAGCCGATCCCCTGGCCCTGGCGCTCCGGCACCACCGAGACCGGCGCCAGGCCAAACCAGCCGGGCTCGCCACCGCTGAAGACCACGGGGGAGATCGATCCATGGCCGAGCAGTGCATCGCCCTCTTCGGCCACCAGGGACAGGGTCAGGGCTCCGGCACTGCGCAGCGCGTTGACGATGTACTGCTCGGTATGGCTGGAGTGAGGGGCATCGCGAAAGGCTTCGCGGGTCAGTTGTTCGATGGCCGGGATATCGCCGGGACGTTCGGCGCGCAGGATCGGGTTCATGGGCTGCGGATACTCTCTGCAAGGGACCGGCGCTCAGCCAGCCGCGTCGATGTGGCGCCGGGTGTCGTGGTCGATCTGCTCGCGCAGGGCGCGGAACAGCGGCGTGGCACTGGTGTAGCGCCGGCCGTAGTCGAGGTTGAAACGGTAGTCGAAATCCGTCGGGTTGCGCCCCTGGTTGTGCTGCAGCAGGGTCTCCAGCTTGTCCAGGGCCTTGACCGCCCGGGCCTCGGCCGAGCTGGCGTTCTCGTACTCGTCCCACAGGGCCAGCAGGCGCTGGCGGGCCGGGGCATCGAGGCAACTGGCGAGGGTCTGCAGGTCTTCGCGTTCCTGCTGGCCCTTGTGCGGATGGGCCGCCTGCTGCACTGCCGGGATGTCGCCATGGAGGGCTTCGCCCAGGTCGTGGACGATGCACAGCTTGAGCACGTGCAAGAGGTCCAGCTCGCCCAGCTGGTCTTCCAGCAGCAAGGCCATCAGGCTCAGGCGCCAGCTGTGTTCGGCGGTGCTTTCCTGGCGACCGCTGGAGGTGTGGGCACTGCGCAGTACGTCCTTGAGGCGCTCCGCCTGGCGCAGGAATTCGAGGCGACCGCCGAGGAGTTGATCGTTCATGGCTAAACCTGGATGAAATGACAGCCCAGCCTAGCCGGCCCGGATTCGACAGGCCACGGATAAAATATCCGTGGCGCCGGAGCAGGCTGGAGTCAGAGGGTTTCCACCAGCCGCACCGCGTTGCCGTCGGACAGGTTCAGGCGGGTCCAGCGGCACTGGCTGGCGGCAATGGGCACGATGGCCGAATCGTTGTGGCCGCTGAAGAACTCCAGCGCCGGGGGCGCCAGCACTTCGCGCCAGCCGAGGTCGTCGAGAGCCCTCTCCTTGCGCACGATTTCCTCGGTACAGAAGCCCCACAAGGATTGCCCCAGCAACTCGCTCAAGGGCACGCCGAATTCCCCGGCGCGAGTGGCCGAGCAGGCCAGCAGGCGGTGGGTCAGGTCGCAGACCAAATGCACCGCGCGCGGGCTGTCGTTCACCAACCGGGCCAGGGCCTGGTCGGCGGCGGCGCTGAGGTTGGCCGCCAGCAGTTGCTCCAGCTTGGCGCGCTCGCTGGGTTCCATGGCTTGCTGGCCGTTTTCCCAGCGGGAAATGCTCGACTGCGCCACCCCGAACAGCTCGGCGGCGTGCTGTTGCTTGACCCGGTGCAGCAGGCGCCAGCGGCGCAAGGCCAGGCCCAGGTGCGGGGAGGTGAACAAGGAGGCGGACATGAAAGCGACAGGTCCCGGCTGGAAATACGCGACAGTTTGCCCGGGGCCGCAGCCTGCGGGCAAATCGGCCTGACCGAGCGCACCAACGCTGGACAAGCGGACCGAAGCCGCGAAAACTCTCGGCCCTCGCCCGCCATCACGGCGGCACCATCAGCCAGGGAACCCGGCAGAATGCTCAATGTGTTGTTCGTCTGCAGCCAGAACAAGCTGCGCAGCCCCACCGCCGAACAGGTGTTCGCCGATTGGCCGGGGATCGTCACCGCGTCCGCCGGGCTCAACCACGATGCCCAGGTGCCCCTGGGCCCGGAGCTGGTGCAATGGGCCGGGCTGATCCTGGTGATGGAAACCCGGCACCGGGAAAAACTGCGCAAGCGCTTCAAGCAGCACCTGCACAAGCAACAGGTGGTGTGCCTGAACATTCCCGATGACTACGAGTTCATGGACCCGCAACTGATCCAGCTGCTGCAACAACGGGTGCCATCCTTCCTGCCCGAATCCTGACGGCCGCTACGCGCCCGTGCGCAGCCTGCGGCAGCGGCTACACCAAACCTGTAGCCGCTGCTGAGCCCGCGAAGCTGTGACAAGGCCCGCAGGGCCTTCAGCGATCGACCGTATCACCCACTACAGAAGCGCCTGGGCCAGTTCCGGGGAGGCGTTGTACAGCGGGGTATGGCCTTGCAGCAGGATCTGCGCGCTGCGCCGGTAGGCGGCGCCGTCGATTGAAAGCTCGCCGCCGTGCTGGCGGGCGCTGATCAGGGTCTCGAGGATGCCCGCAGGGTTTTCGATGGCCAGCGGGTACTCGCTGCGGGTCGCGCTCAATTGCCGGGGCTGGGCCAGCAGTTGCTGGGCCACGGTGCCCTCGGCCAGGCAGGCCGCCGCCAGGCAGCAACCGCCGGATACCGCCAGGGACGGATGGGCGTTTTGCGGGGTGAAGTAGCGGGTGGCGATGTCACCGCCGCTGCGGGCCGGGCCGACAATGCAGATCTTGGGAATGGTCTCGCTGCGCCGCAGTTCCTCGGCCGTCAACAGATGACCATCGCGTCCACGCAGTCCCATGCGCAGGCCGCCCTCGACCATCAGCCCCAGCAGACGCTCCTTGAACAGCGGGTCGGCGTCCAGCTGTGCCGGGGTTTCCTGGCCGGTCTTGCCCAGGTCCGCGGCCCGCACGATCACCATGGGCACCGCCACGTCGATGCAGGTGGCGGCGATGCCCTGAAGCAGGTCGACCCGCTGCCCAGTGGGAAACAGCGCCCCGGTCTTGGCCCCTACCGGGTCATCGAGGAACAGATCGACCCCGGGAAACACGCCGTTGACCCCGGGGATCCGCGTGTCGCTGAGCAGCCGGCCGTCGCGCAGGCTCAGGCGCGCATACATCGTGGTCTGGGTGTTGCTGTTGAAGATCTCGATCTGCCCGCCGTCCTCCCCGGGCGTCAGCCAACCGCGCTGCCAGGCATACAGCGGCAACGCCGCGGACATGTTGCCGCAGTTGACGCTCCAGTCGATGGTGCTCTTGCCCGCCGCCAGCTGCGCCAGGGTGCTGATCATCCGCGTCTCGCCGGGGCGGCGCTCGACGATGAACACCTTGTTGCTGGTGGGGCCGCCCCGGCCCAAGCCGGTGATCTGGCTGTTGCCCGGCCACTCGCCGTGCAGGGGCACGCCCATCAAGTGGCGCAGCAGTTCTTCCACCAAGGCCTCGTCGCCAGGCAGCGATTCGCGGGCCAGGATCAGCCCGGTGGAGGTGCCGCCACGGGCGTGGCACACCGGGAATTCAGGGAGGCTGGCTGGGCAGGCAGGCAGCTTGTGCAGATCGGACATGGCGGACCTCCACGGTGGGCGAAAGGAGCGGCCCCTTGTCGGGCAGGCAACGAGAGGCAGCGCAGCATGATAAACCCTGGCGGCCGATTCCGGGGCGCCAGCATGGCAAGCCAGTGTCGCCTGAGGCAGCGCTTGCTCGCAGGACCCGGGCACCGTATTTTCTAGCGCCGCCGCGCGGCCCTGCTGTCAGCGCGAGGGTTTTATCCGCCGCCCATGGACCAGGAGCGATGTCATGTCACAAGCCCCCCAACAACTGCTGTTTCTGCCCGGTGCCTCGGGCAATCGTCAATTCTGGCAACCCCTGGCCACGCGGCTGCGCCATCCGGCGCGCCACGTGCATCTGGGCTGGCCGGGGTTTGGCGACACCCCGGCACAGCCAGACGTCCAGGGCATGGACGACCTGGTGGACCTGGTGCTGCAACGCATCGACCAACCGACAGCGCTAGTGGCTCAATCCATGGGCGGCATCATTGCGGTGCGTGCGGCCCTTGAGCGGCCGGAGCGGGTCACCCACCTGGTCTTGAGCGTCACCTCTGGCGGCGTGGACATGAGCGACCTGGGCGCCGCCGACTGGCGCAACGATTACCGCACGGCCTACCCGCAACTGCCCCGCTGGTTTGTCGACGATCACAGCGACCTTGGTCCGCGCCTGGGGGAGTTGCGCATGCCGGTGCTGCTGCTCTGGGGCGACCGCGACCCCATCAGCCCAGTGGCGGTAGGCCAGCGTCTGGCCCGCCTGTTGCCACAGGCCCTCTTGCGCATCGTGCCCGAGGCCGAGCACGACCTGGGCCTGACCCATGCCACTGAGGCGGCGCAGTGGCTCGATCAGTTCCTGGGCAACCACCGGGCCGAGAGCGCCACAGCGAGCGCCTAACCCTGGCCTTGCACCGCTCGTCTTGCGCTCGCGCTTTTTAGGGCTGGCCATTTGACTAACCGTCTTGAGGATCTAGATTCCACTCGCGACTTCATGGAAGTGCATCCAGCCCGCTGTCGGCATGCCGGGCCAGAGACCCGATGCTCGGTGGTCGTCCCCCGGAAAAGGTGATCAACCATGCGCCTGGACAACCGGGCGTCCAACCTGACAGCAGGGAGCTGGATATGAGCTACGAAAACGAAAAAGTCGTCGACATCATGATCGTCATCGATGTCATCACGATCTTGCAGTGCGCCGAACAGGGCGTTTTCCTGAACGGCCTGAGCCCGCACCCCGACCGACCGACTCAGCTGTACAGTTTTTACATGCCCAACTCGTCCACCCGGGTTTCCGACCAGGTCGTCTGCATGTACACCACCCGCAACTACGTCAGCGGCGGCAGCAACAGTGAAGGCACCGCCGAGCTCTCGGTGGACCTGAACCAGGATGATTACGTCCACTGGCGCACCACCACCCTGACCAAGGACATGAAATACGCGGCAATCCTCTACCAATACACCCAGACCTATCCCGATCCCACCACGGACAGCAATGTCTACCTGGATCAGATCACCGCCGATGTCACGCAGAACACCCCGATGCCCATCATCAACAACAGCAAGCCTACGGGCAGCTACTGCGAACAGCCGTTCCAGCAGAAGGTCACGACCTACTACTGGAGCGCGCGTGCCGCCCAGGCCTGCAGCAACCTGAGGTACAACTGGTCGTTCATGATCGTCGATCCGAACAACAAGATCCTCGGCTATTGCGCCTGGGATCCCTACTTCGTCATCAGCTAGTGCCTGGAGCCATGGCCCCCTCCTCCTTGCCAGAGAGGGGGCGACATAGCCGAGGCCGGCAGCCAAAAGCATTGAAATCAGCGTTATGCGGTCGATAACCGCAAGCTGACCGACACACGCAGTCCGCTGCGCGTGGCTTCATCCGCAAAACCCAACTCGACAGTGGCGCCAGAGCGCTCGGCGATCGCAGCGACAATCGACAAGCCCAGCCCTGAGCCTGTCTCGCCAGTGCCCAGGCTGCGGTAGAACGGATCAAATACCAAGGCTTGCTCCTCGACGCTAATGCCGGGGCCAGAGTCTTTGACCTCGAGGGTCACGCCCTCCAGCCCTGCTTGCACCGCCAAGTCGATGCGCCCGCCTGGGGGAGTAAAGCGAATGGCGTTGTCCAGCAGATTCCTGACGAGGATGAACAGGTCCATGTCGTTGATCATGACCTGCACATCCCGGGTGCTTTCAACGCCGATATCGATGTCCTTGTGCTCTGCCAGTGGCAGCAAGTCCTCCAGGACCCGCCGAAAGACTTCATGGACCGATACCGATGCCTGCACCCGCGGCACGCTCGACTGGGCAGCCGCCAGGGCGAGCAATTGCTCGATCAGCTTGCGACTGCGCTCGATGCCCTGGGCCAACGGCACAAGGCATTCTCGAGCGGCCACCGACATCTGCGTGGATGCCAGGCGTTCCGCCTGCAAGGACAGGGCCGTCATAGGTGAGCGCAGCTCATGGGCAGCGTCGGCGATGAAACGGCGCTGCACCTCCATGCCCCGGGCCACACGTTCGAGCAGGCGATTGATCGCCACCACGAAGGGCCGGACCTCCGTCGGCAGGTGGTGTTCATCGATGGCATGCAGCGCCTGCTGGTCACGCTGGTCGATCTCGGCCGAAAGCACGGCGATGGGACGAAACAGCTTGCGGACCAGATCGCCTACCACCAGCAGCAACACCGGAAACAGAATGAGAAATGGCAACAGGCTGCGCCAGGCACTTTCGCGCGCTTCCTTGTCCCGCAGGTCCATCTCCTGGGCAACGACTATGCGCTCGCCCCCCGCCGTAGTCCTGACCAGTACCCGAAACTGTTCGCCGACGACGTTCAACGTTGCCAGGCCATCGGCCAGCGTCGGGGGAAACGGCAAAGGCATGCTGGTATCGTCATCGCCCGTGGCTTTGCTGCTATCGGCCAGGTACTGCACGATGACCCGCGACTCTTCGTCGTCTCCGGCGATCGGCTCGCCCATGCGATAGCGCAGGGTCATTTGCTGTCGATCGAACAGCAGCGCGACCTGGCGCAGGGTCTCGTCCTGCATCTCATGGGCTTCATCGAGCGCGCGGATGAAAGCGAACGCGCCAGACAGCAAGGCGACCAGGAAAATGGCCAGGGACAACACCACGCTAAGCCTTAGCTGCACCGAATCCCTCAGGCGCCTTTTGAAACCATCCATCCCATTCCCCTGACATTCTTGATGACCTGGCTTCCCAACTTGCGCCGCAGGGCATGGATCAGGAACTCCACGGCATTGCTTTCCACTTCATTGCCCCAGCCATAGATCCGGTCTTCGAGTTCACTGCGCGAGAGGATCGCGCCAGGACGGATCAGCAGGGCCTGCAACAGCGCGAACTCGCGGGCGGACAACTGGACGTCGGCCCGCCCGGCGGTACTGGCCAGCTTGGAGACAAGGTCCAGCGACACCTGGCCATTGCCCAGTACCGATTGAGCGCTGCCGCCGCGACGCCGCAGCACTGCGCGCATGCGCGCCAGCAACTCGGCCATGGCGAAGGGTTTGAGCAAAAAGTCGTCGGCACCTGCGTCCAGGCCGCGCAGGCGATCATCCAGGGCATCCCGAGCCGTGATGATCAGCAGCGGCACCGGATTGTCGCCAGCACGAATGTCATCGAGCACATCGAGCCCGTCCTGGCCGGGCAGACCAAGATCGAGCAGCACCAAGTCATAGGCCTGGGTGCCCAGCGCCGCCAGTGCGTGCGGCCCGTTCTTCACCCAGTCGGTGGCGTAGCTGGCATCGTTGAGCGCGCCCTGGATGGCGTCGCCAATCATCAGATCATCTTCGACCAACAGAATCCGCATGCTGCGCTCCGATAGAAAAAAGGCGCGGCGGTCATGACCGTCGCGCCTGTATTGAAGCATCTGGATCGGGGGTTGTCCGCCGGCCCGGGGTCGTGTCAGCGCGGCGCTTGCATCGAGTCGAAGGTCTTGAGCAAATCGTCCATCGCCGCCTTGCAGGCGCCTTGCTGCGGCGAGCTTGCGCGCAGGGCATCGAGGGCGCGGTCGATGGCCTTGTCCAGCACATGCCAATCGCTGGCGGCACGCGGCTTGATGCCGGCTTCGGCGGAGTCCCAGGAGGTTTCCAGGTCCTTGATCCGGGTCTTGGCGGCGGGCAGGTCGTTATGCTCGACCAGGGTACTGACCTGGGCGGCGATGCTGCGGAACTCGCTCAAGTCCCCGAGCTTCGAGCCCGCCTGGGCCGAGACACTTGAAGAGATGGTCGGCGTGGCGGTCGCGGGCTTGTCCCCGGGTTTCGAGCAACCGGCCAGGCTGCCCAGCAAGACGATGGACGAGACGAGTACGACGCGGTTAAAGGCAAATCGCAAAGAGCGCATGTTGATTCCTTGATAGGTGCCCGAAGGGCTACGGGGTGACGGTTCTACGATGGCTGAGGGTGATTTGCGCGACCGCCACCAACAGGACGATGACCGTCAGGAAGATGGCGCTGGTCCAGGGTGCTCCCAGGCCCAGGCCGCCGTATTGCTTGGCCTGGGTCAGCAAGTCACCGAGGGACGCGCCGAATGGCCGGGTAAGGATGTAGGCGACCCAGAACGCCAGTACCGTATTGCCCCCCAGGCGCCAGGCCACCAGGGTTGCGGCGATCAGCGCAGCGAAGATCATCGCGCCGAGCGTGAACCCCAGCCCCAGCGCTTCGGTAGCCAGGTCGCCGGCGGCGGTACCCAGGGCAAAGGTGCAGAGCACCGTTGACCAGTAGAAACACTCGCGCCGCGGGGTGTCGATTTCGCGGATCGACAGGTTGCGCTCCACCTTGAACCAGAGCAGGAAATTGATCGCCAACAGCGCCGAGAACACCGCGGTGCTGGTGTACAGGCTGATATCGAGCATGTCGGTCATGATGTCGGTGATCTGCGTCCCGACGATGCTGACCAAGACCACGGTCAACCAATAGATCCAGGGCGAATAGGCACTTTTGCGCATCTGCAAGAACAAGGCGCAGGCCAGTAGCAGCGCCATGCCGATGCTGGTCCAGCCGGCACCGAAACCGGCATCGACGGCCAGGAAATCGGCCCCGGTCTCCCCCACTGTCGTCGACAGGATCTTGATGACCCAGAACGACAGGGTGACCTCAGGTACTTTGTTGAGCCATCC
The DNA here is from genome assembly GCF_014230245.1 of Pseudomonas sp. MSSRFD41. Taxonomy (NCBI): domain Bacteria; kingdom Pseudomonadati; phylum Pseudomonadota; class Gammaproteobacteria; order Pseudomonadales; family Pseudomonadaceae; genus Pseudomonas; species Pseudomonas sp. MSSRFD41. The sequence continues at coordinate 23,167 of NZ_JACKZK010000009.1, forward strand.
GGCTCTTGCGTGATTCATGTGCGGCTAGCCTCTCCTGGTCTGCACTGAATGTGTGTAGAGGAGAAGATACGCAGTGAAACTTAGCTGGGACTGAGCATGCCCCGGCCCCTGGCTCTATCGCCGGTTAGGCTCGCCGCGCCAGCAGCAGGAGCGAGGCCGCGCCCGAAAGCAAGGCCGCGCAACCACGGTTGAACCAGCGGCGCCCGGCCGGTTGGCCGAACCAGCGGCGCATGTGCAGGCCCATGCCGGCATAGGCCATGATCGCCACGCACTCCAGCGCCAGGAACAAGCCTCCCAGCATCAGGAACTGCCCCGTTACCGGCGCGGCGGGATCGACGAACTGCGGCAGGAATGCGCTGAACACCAGGATCGCCTTGGGATTGCCGATGGCGATCAGGAACTCCTGGCGGGCCAGGGCCGACAGTCCGCTCGCCGCGTCCTGGCCTTCGACCGCGACGCGGGTATCGGCCGTCCACAGCCGATATGCCAGGTACAGCAGGTAGCCCGCGCCCAATAGCTTGATCCCGTGGAACAGCAGCTGCGAAGCCTGCAGCACCGCCGCCAGCCCCACCGAGGCCAGGCCGATCATCACCGTGAAGGCCAGCAGCCGCCCCACGCCGGCCAGGCAGGAAACCCGGAAGCCGTAGGTGGTGGCGTTCTTGACCGAAAGCAGGTTGTTGGGGCCGGGCGCCATGTTCAGCGCAAAACAGGCAGGCAGGAACAAAACCAGGGTCGCGAGGTTCATCGGCGGTGCACCTTGGGCTGGGCTTCGAGGCGGCTCAGCCGCGACTATAAAAGAGCGCCAGGGCGCCACACAACCTGCCGCCCCTAGCGCTGGCGCGCCGTGCGTTCGATGGCCGCCAGCACCTGGGGCTGGCAGGCCGGGGGCAGGTCATGGCCCATGCCCGGGATCAGCAACCACTCGGCATCGGCGATCGAACGCGCGGTGTCTTCCCCACAGGCCACGGGCACCAGCGGGTCGTCGGCGCCATGGACCACCAGGGTCGGCAGCCGGATGCCGGCCAGCTGGGGCCGGCGATCCCCGGCGCAGGCCAGGGCCGCCAGCTGGCGCATGAAGCCTGCGGGGTTCCAGCCCCGGCGCAGTTCCTCCAGCACCAGCTCGCGCTGGGCCGCTTCGTCGAATGCCCGGGCTCCGCCGGCGATGCAGCGGGCCAGGGCCAGGCGCTGGGCCACATGGCCCTCCAGGTCGAGCGCCGGGTCTGCCGCCGGCGCCGTCAGCAAGGCCATGACCTGCGGCGCGGGTGGCGGCAAGGCCGGGTTGCCGCTGCTGGCCATGATCGAGGTCAACGAGCGCACCCGCTGCGGATACTCGCAGGCCAGGACCTGGGCGATCACCCCGCCCATGGAACGCCCCACCACATGGGCTCGCTCGATGCCCAGGTGATCCAGCAGCCCCAGGGCATCGGCGGCCATGTCTTGCAAGCTGTAGGGCAACGCCGGCGGCCGGCCGGCCAGCAGTGCCGCCAGGTCCGGAACCTCGGCGTCGACCAAATGCGTCGAAGCGCCAACATCGCGATTGTCGAAACGAATCACCCGGAACCCACGGGCCACCAGGGCCCGGCAGAACGCCGGGGTCCAGCGCACCATCTGGGTACCCAGGCCGGCGATCAGCAGGATCGCCTCGGCGGCCTCATCACCCTGACTGTCCCAAGCCAGCTCGATGCCATTGACCGATGCGCGCTGCAAGCCGGCATCCGGCCAGGACCTCACTGCCCTGCCCCGGCGAACTGGACCCCAGTGGCCAGGCGCAGGGCATGCTCGCGGATGTCTTCGGGCCAACCTTGCAACTGCTGGCCCAGGCCCTCGAGATCACCGGCGAACAAGGCGCGGGTGGCTTCTTCGTAGCCGGGCAAATCCCCGGCCAGCGCCAGCATGAACTGATAGGCCGCCTCTTGCGCCATGCGTCGTTGCTGCGCCGCATCGGGATTGCGCCGGGCCTCGTCCACCAGCCGCCGCAGCACCGCCGAGGCACCACCGGGCTGGCTGGCCAACCAATCCCACTGGCGTGGCAGCAAGGTCACCTCGCGGGCGATCACCCCCAGCTTGGGCCGACCACGGCCACGGGGCGAATCGGCCGCAACCTCCACCTCGGTCTCGACAGCCGCGGCCGAACGGTAACGCCCGCGACCCGGTGCGGGGGCCTGCGCCAGGCGTTGCGTCAGTTCGGCCTCGCTGCCCCGCAGGTCGAGGTCGATGACCCGCCCCGTAGCATCGTCGAATACCAACAGGCTGGCGCAAGCCGGGTCCCGGGACGCGTCGCGCACCGCCAGGGCGACTTCCAGCAACGGGCCACGGGCCAGCAAGCGCTGGGCCTGGAAGGCGGTGACGGGTTTGGTGAGGATGTCGGACATGGCAACGGTCTCATGAAGATGAAGCCAAATAATACCCGGGTAATAAAACCCCGATCAATATATCCGGGTAAAAATATTCGATCCGCCGTCTCCGGTCCTTCCCGACTCAGTGGGTATCGCGCTCCGGCGCGGCTGGCTCGGCACTGGCCGGGATGTCGAAACCCCAGTCGCCATGCAGGTACCAGTCTTCACCGAGCGTTTCGCTAGGATGCATGGTGCGATCCGAGCCGTTGCCACAAGACAGGGCATTGGCGGCGCAGTAACGGTCGCAGCCCCAGCAGATGCGCTCGGGATGCTTGGGGGAAAGGGGAAAGGGCTTGGCCATGGGAACTCCCGGTGCCGGGGAAAGGAGCTTCACGTTAGAACGTGCCATGCGCCGCGACCTTGATCCCGATCAAGCCCGGCCCGCCAGCGTGGCAAGGCCGGCGGGGTTGTCGGGGTTTCCCGGGGCACAGCGGCCCTGGCACTGGGCCCATTGGCAGAACCGGGCCTCTAACTAGTCCATCTGTACTAATGACGGGCCGTTTTCGGCGTCGCTATAGTCCTGCCCACACCCCTTCCTTGTGTTCCACCTCCCTCTCACCGCAGCCCTGCGGTGCGAGGGTTCCCTCCCCCCTTTCCAAGACTGCCGGGCCGTTGCCGGCCCGGTGCAGATTTAGCTGCGAAAGCCCGCGCGCCGCCGCTATGATGGATCCCCATGAATCCAAGCCCTGCGATCCGCCAACCCTGCCCGCCCGGTGCCTGCGTCTGCCAGCGCGAGCAGTTGCTGGACACTCCCGGAGCCGACCTGCGCATCCTCAATCTCACGCGCCAGGAAGAAAAGCGCCTGGTGCAGCGCCTGGAGAACCTCAAGGACCTGGCCGACCTGGAGCACATGCAGCGCCGGATGTACCAGCAACTGGGAATCCGCCTGGAAATCACCCCCAGCGACAATGAAGTGCGCAGCATGCGCGGCATCACCATCGTCCTGGCCGAGCATCCCGGGCTGTGCCGCAAGACCCGGCAGAACATACCCGCCGCGATCCGCAGGGCCATGGAGAACCGTCCGGAAATCGCCTACCGCCTGCTCGACTCCCAGGACTTGCTGCGCGACGCCTGAAACGCCCCGGTGCTTGCAGCCACAACGCCAAGGCTCGAGAATCGCCGCTGTTTTTCCCTGGAATGCCCATCATGCAGAACACGCCCCTGAACGCCGCCGACTTCGAGACGCTCGAAGACACCCTGCTCAAGTACGGCGACGACCACTCGGTACTCAACCCCTGTGAGCTGGACGGCTACTTCACCGCCCTGGTGTCGGGCCCGGCCCAGGTCGATATCGCCCAATGGTTCCCGGCGATCTGGGGCGGCGAGAACCCGGCCTGGGAAACCCCGCAGGAGTGCCGGCAGTTCATCGACCTGTGCGTACGCCACATCAACAGCCTGGCGGTGCAACTGGACAGCGACGCCGCAGGCTTCAAGGCGCGCCTGGAAGCCACCGAGCACCAGGGCCAATCGTTGATGCTGGCCGAGGAATGGTGCTTCGGCTACCTGCGCGGGGTCGCGGTGGGCAACTGGCCGCAGATGCCGGCGCCGCAGACCGCCTTGCTGCAGACCATCATCGACTGCGCCGAGCAGGACCACTTCGAGCTGCCGGCGGACTTGGATATCGCCCGGCACCAGCAGCAGGTGGCGAGCATCGAACCCGCCGCCCGCCAGTTGCACCAGTACTGGTCGAGCCAGCGCTAACCAGGCTTGCAGCCCTCATGCTTGCGGGGGCATGCCTGGGCAGCATCACTGGAAACAGCCCTCGCTGGCCTCCAGCAAGTTGAGTAGCAGTTGCTCGTCGATCTGCTCGTCGTCCAGGCCGATGGGGCCGGCCTGGTCCGGGTCCGAGCTGCACTCCAGCACCCGCAAGGGCACCTGGGCGGCGCCGAAGAACGCCAGGATGTCGCGCAGCTCCTGTTCCCGCTGTACATGGTCGTTGTGGAACAGCCAGGCGCTGTAGAACAGGCCCTGGGGCCCCTGCCGCAGATGCTCGCGGGCGATGCGCAGCGACAGGCCCAGGCGCTGGTGGAGGAATTTCACCAGCGCCAGGTCGGTGCTGGGCGCCATCAAGGCGATGCTGATCCTGGACATGTCCTGATCCTGAGAAAAAGTCGGTGGGGCTCGGCCCTAGTCCGGGCGCCAGGGCTGCACGCCCTGCAGATACCGTTCGATGTCGTCCATGTCATCCTCGCCCAGGGTCAGGTCGAAGGGCTCGGTGAGGATCCTGCGCACCTGCGCCAAACGCCCGGTGACGCGCTCGTTATCGATGAAGTCGGTGGTCGCGCGCTGGTAGTCCGCCACGGGCTTGTCCGCGTAGTGGCTGCCCATGCGGTGCAGCGACAGCACGATGAACTCCAGCTGCGCCAGGGCTTGCAGCGCCTGGTCTGCGCTGAGCGTGATCTTGCGGTTGTTCTCGCGTATCGGTCCTGCTGCCATCGCCCTGCCCTCAATCGCCCTGGGGGCCCTTGAACGGCGGCGCACCCAAGCGTGCCGCATCGATGCCACAGGCCATGTTGCGCAGCTCGCCGATCACCGACTGCCGGGGAAACGCCGTCCATTGCGCGTGGGCCTCCTTGCGCATGACCTCCACGCCCTGGGCGAAGGGTTCGGAGAAATACACCCGGCCCAGTTGCGCCGACTCATCGCGCTCGCAGTTGATGATCCGCACCACCCGCGAGCTATGGATCAGGGGTTTGGAATCGCCCGGGTCGGTGGGCTTGCTGTAGTTGTTGATCAGGTAGAACTGCCGCAGATGCGGGTTGTTCTGGTACAGGGCCAGGGAGTTGGCCGCGAAGTAAGTCGCCGACTCCGGAGTGTCCAGCACTTTGAACATGGCCTCGGGACGTGCCCCGCCAACATCGCGGGCCTGGTCATGGGCGCACCCCGCCAGCAGGAACAGGCCACCCAGCCACCACAGGCGCTTCATCGGGCTGCTCCCTGGGTCATGTCTGGCCGCTCCTGGCGCAACAACGTGACATCGACGCTGCCTTGCAACGAACAGAGCATGCGGGTCTTGCCGCCCTCCACGCTGAGCATGAGGATCTTCTCCGCGGAACCCGGGGCCGGGGCGATCTCGGAAACCGCCGCCGGGTTGTCCTGCCAGGGCGCCTGGGCGCTGGGCTTGATCTGCGGCCGGGAGATGAAGTACTCGCCCGCCTCCTGCCAGCCGGCCTGGGGCATGGCGGCCATCACCGCTTCCCGGCTGGCATCGATCTCCAGGCCCCAGAAGTAGTAGATGCCCTCGCTGCCCAGGTCGAACACGCTGTCGTAGTAGCCGGTCAGCTTCAGGCCCTTGTCTTGCAGCGGGCGGGAGAAGGTGGCGGTGGAGGTCGAGCTGTCGTGCCGGTCGGGCACCGGAATCCAGGCGATGCCTTGCTGGTCGTCGTGCTTGAGGGCCACGACCCGGCCGAGTTCGGCGCGCTGCTGGTACAGGTCCTTGAAGAACGCCGGCTGGCATTGCATCAGGCTGTCGCTCAGGCTGGCCGCCAGCGAACTACCGGCCCACAGGCTCAACACGAGTGCCAGGGGCTTGGGTGAATGGCGGGAGAAGGCGCGGATCAAATCCATTGTCAGAAGCTTCCGGGTCAGGCGAAAAAATCGCGACTCTAAACCTCGCCAGCTGCCGACACAAATAATCCCGGGAGCCCAGGCTCCCGGGAACCGCCTCAGAGGAAAATGCTGCCACGCAGGTACAGGGCGCCATGGCCGCTGATGATCACCCGCCCGTTGTCCAGCACCTGGCAGTGCAATTGGCCCTTGCGCGCCCCACCCTGCTGCGCCCGCAGTTGGCTCTTGCCCAGGCGCGCGGCCCAATAGGGGGCCAGCGAGGTGTGGGCGGAACCGGTGACCGGGTCTTCGTTGACCCCGACGCTGGGACCGAACCAGCGGGAAACGAAATCGAACTCCCGGGACGGCGCGGTCACCGCGATGCCCCGCACGCCGAACTGGGCCAGGGCCACGAAGTCCGGCTTGAGCTCATCCAGCAGGCGCTCGTCGTCCACCACCAGCAGGTAGTCGTCGGTGCGATACAGCGCCTCGGCCCGGTTCAAGCCCAGGGCTTGCAACAAGGCCGCAGGGATCGCCACCGCTTCGGGCTGCTTGGCCGGGAAGTCCATGGACAGCAAGCCACCCTCGCGGCTGACGCGCAACTCGCCACTGCGGGTGAAAAAGCGCAGCACGTCGCGCTGCTCGCCCAATTGCTCGAACAGTACCCAGGCCGCGGCCAGGGTGGCATGGCCGCACAGGTCGACCTCTACCGTGGGGGTGAACCAGCGCAGCTCGAATCCCTCGTCCTTGGGCACGAAGTAGGCGGTTTCGGACAGGTTGTTCTCCTCGGCGATGCGTTGCAGCACCGCGTCCGGCAGCCAGGCCTGCAGCGGGCAGACCGCCGCCGGGTTGCCGCCGAAGACACTGGAGGTAAAGGCATCCACTTGAAAGATATCGATCTGCATCGCGGTCATTCCTCAGCGCCTTGGGCGCGGATCTGGTCCAGGTAGTTGTAGATGGTGTAGCGAGTCACGCCGAGGGCCGCGGCGGCCTTCTCGATCCCGCCCTTGACGATGAACAGGCCGCGCTCCTGCATCTGGCGCACGGCTTCGAGCTTGTGCTGCTTGGTCAACCGCGCCCCGGGTTCCGGGCAAGCCGCCTGGATGATCTGGGCCAGCAGTTGTTCCATGTCCTGGGGCTCATCGCCCCGTGGCTCGGGCGCGCCGCCCAGGCCCAGCATCCGGCCCAGGCAGGCATGGGCCGCGGCGATCCCGCTCAGGTCGCTGTTGCTGCACAGGCTGGCGAACGGCTGCCCGCCGCTGTCGCGAAAGACCACGGTAGAGCTGCGCAGCTCACGGCCATCGGGCGCCAGGGTCGGGTAGTTCTCCAGCACCAGCGGGGTACTGCCGGAGCGGTCGTGCAAGGCCCGCAACACCGCGGCGAAGCCCAGGTCCTGGCGCGGTCCGCCCAGCACCGGGCCACCGACCCGGCGCCCGGTGACATGGCCGTTGGCAATGGCGATGATCGAGCGCTCGGGCTGGTCGAGATCATGCAGGACGATCTCCACATGGGGCCCCACCACACCGGCCAGCATCTGCAAGGTACTGCGCAGCACCTGCAGGACCCGTTGGCGCTCGACCAGGACGGCGGAAGAAGGCTGGCTCATGGACACTCCGGGAAAAATCTTCGGCGAAGATATCAACGAAGTGTTGAATTTTCAACTTTTTGTTTAAGTGACGTCGATCAACCCTGGCCACCATGGCAATTGCATCGCCAGGGGCATTGCTGCACTATTCGCGGATGCTAAATATTCTCATTTAAACCCTCTCCCCCAGCCGCTTGTGCAAAGTACCCCACCCATGACCCCCAATCTGCTTCTCGTGGAAGACGACGCCCGGCTGCGCCAGGACCTGGACCGACATTTCCGCCAGCGCGGCTTCGCCGTCAGCGCCTGCGTCGATGGCCGCGAAGGACTGGCGACACTGCGCGCCGGACGCTTCGACCTGGTGCTGCTGGACATCATGCTGCCCGGCCTCGATGGCCTGGCCCTGCTCGATACCCTGCGCCACGAACAAGACGTCCCGGTGATGCTGATGTCGGCCCTGGGCGCCGAGCAGGACCGCATCACCGGGTTCACCCGGGGCGCCGACGACTACCTGCCCAAGCCCTTCAGCCTGGCCGAGCTGGATGCCCGGGTCGATGCGCTGCTGCGGCGCATGGCCCGGGTCCAGCCGCCCCCCAGCCAACGCCAGGACCCGTTGCTCGCCTTCGACGACCAGGCCCAGGATGTGCTCAGCCAAGGCCGCGCCGCCGGCCTCACCGGCTCCGAATACCGCCTGCTGGTGACCCTGCGCGAGCATCCCGGGCAGACCCTGAGCAAGCCCTTCCTCTACCAGCAGGTGCTGCACCGCATCTACACCCGCCTGGATCGCGGCCTGGACGTGCACGTCTGCAACCTGCGGCGCAAGCTGGCCGAAATTGGCGTACAGCACTTGCAGATCCAGGCCGTGCGCGGTGCCGGCTACATCCTGGTACAAGCGGACCGCTGCTGATGCGCCGCCACCCCCTGTTGTGGAAGCTGGCGCTGTTGCAGATCGGCTTCTGCCTGCTGCTGACCTGGATCATCTGGACCTGGGGCCTGTCGGCCGAACGCAGCACTTACTTTCTCGACCCGGCCGACCGCCAGTACCTGGCCGGCTACGCTCAGCAGGCCGAACGCGCCTGGCGCCAGGACGGCGCGGCCGGGGTCGACACCTTCCAGCGCCAGCTGGCCGCCCGGGAACACACCTGGGTCGCGGTGATCGGCGAGCGCCTGCAAAGCCTCGGCAGTACGCCTTTGAGCGCCGAGGAGGCCAGCCACCTGACGTTCATGCGCAAGCTGGACTGGCCCATGAGCCGGCGCCTGCAGGATGAATTGCCCTACGTCAGCATCCAGTTCCCGGAACATCCCGAACAGGGCCGGCTGGTGCTGCAGCTGCCCGAACGCCTGCTGCCCAGCGGCCTCACGCCCTGGACCCACGTGCTCAGCCACGGGGTGGTGCCGACCTTGCTGGCCGCCCTGCTCGGCTTGTTGCTCTACCGTCATCTGGTGCTGCCGTTGAACCGCCTGCGCGACCGCGCCGATGCCCTGCGCGCCGACGACCTGGAGAGCACGGGGCTGGGTACGCCCCTGGCCCGGCGCAGCGACGAACTAGGCGAGCTGGCCCTGGCCTTCGAGCACATGGCCGAGCGCCTGCGCCAGAGCCTGGCCCAGCAACGCCTGCTGCTGCGGACCTTGTCCCATGAGCTGCGCACGCCCCTGGCCCGCCTGCGCATCGCCCATGACAGCCGGCTACCGCCGGAGCAACTGCGCCAGCGCCTGGACCGCGAGATCCTCGACATGCAGCGCCTGCTGGAAGACACCCTGGACCTGGCCTGGCTCGACACCGAACGCCCGCAACTGTCCACCGAGCCGGTGCAGGTGCTGTCGATCTGGGAGGCCCTGCGCGAAGACGCCTGCTTCGAGAGCGGCTGGAACCTCGAGCGCCTGCCCTGCCTGCTGGACGCCGATTGCCGGGTCCAGGTGCACCTGGACAGCATTGCCCAGGCCCTGGAGAACCTGTTGCGCAACGCCATCCGTCATTCCCCCGCGGGCGGCCGGGTCAGCCTGCGCGGCTGGCGCGAGGGCAGCCACTGGCACCTGTGCCTGGAGGATCAGGGCCCGGGGGTCGCCGAACAGGACCTGCAGCGGATCTTCCAGCCCTACCAGCGCCTGGGCTCGGCCCAGGGCGAGGGTTTCGGCCTGGGCCTGGCTATCGCCCAGCGCGCCGTGGAGCTGCACCAGGGGCGAATCTGGGCCAGCAACGGCCACCCGGGATTGTGCATGCACTTGCTGTTGCCGGCGGCCTGAAGGCAAGCGCTGCCGGCCCGTGGACCGCCCCGTCGCCGCCGAAGTGTTTAGAAAGTTAATGCGCTTTACTCGCAAATAGCAGTCATTATCATTCGTGATCTTCCTGTTCCAGCTTCCGTCCCGGAGATCACCGATGTCCATGCGTTCGATGCGTCCTTTCGCGCCCTTCCTGCTGTCCAGCTGCTGCCTGCTCAGCCATGCCGTCCAGGCGGCCAATGCCGAGGCGCCGCAGCCGGTCCTGGAACTCCAGCCCCAGAGCATCGTCGCCACCGCCAAGGAAGAAACCAAGCAAGCCCCGGGGGTCTCGGTGATCACCGCCGAGGACATCCAGAAGCGCCCGCCGGCCAACGACCTGTCGCAGATCATCCGCACCATGCCCGGGGTCAACCTCACCGGTAACTCCACCAGCGGCCAGCGCGGCAACAACCGGCAGATCGACATCCGTGGCATGGGCCCGGAGAACACCCTGATCCTGGTGGACGGCAAGCCGGTGGGCAGCCGCAACTCGGTGCGCTATGGCTGGCGCGGCGAGCGCGATACCCGGGGCGACACTAACTGGGTACCGGCCGACCAGGTGGAGCGCATCGAGGTGATCCGTGGCCCGGCCGCCGCCCGCTACGGCAACGGCGCTGCCGGCGGGGTGATCAACATCATCACCAAGCAGGCCGGCAGCCAGACCCACGGCAATGCCACGCTCTACAGCTCGTTCCCCGCCCACAAGGACGAAGGCGCGACCCAGCGCATGAGCTTCGGCCTCAACGGGCCACTGACCGACAAGCTCAGCTACCGGGTCTACGGCAACATGGCCCGCACCGATTCCGACGACGCCGACATCAACGCCGGCCACGAGTCGCTGCGCACCGGCAAGCAGGCCGGCACCCTGCCCGCTGGCCGTGAGGGCGTGCGCAACAAGGACCTCAACGGCCTCTTGAGCTGGCAGCTGACCCCGGACCAGAGCCTGGACTTCGAAGCCGGCTTCAGCCGCCAGGGCAACATCTATACCGGCGACACCCAGAACACCAACAGCAACAAGAACGTGAAGAGCCTCCTGGGTCACGAGACCAACCGCACCTACCGCAAGACGTACTCGCTGACCCACCGCGGCGAGTGGGACTTCGGCAGTTCCATGGCCTACCTGCAATACGAGAAGACCCGCAATACACGGATCAACGAAGGCCTGGCCGGCGGTACCGAAGGCATCTTCAGCGACGCCAACTTCTACACCTCGGTGCTGCGCGACCTGACCGCCCATGGCGAGCTCAACCTGCCGCTGCATGCAGGCTTCGAGCAGACCCTGACCCTGGGCAGCGAGTGGTCGCAGCAAAAGCTCGACGACCCCAGCTCCAACACCCAGGACACCAAGGAGGCCGGCGCCATCGCCGGCCTGGCCTCGAACAACCGCAGCAGCCAGATCGGCGCGCAGATCTTCTCGCTGTTCGCCGAGGACAACATCGAGCTGGCGCCCGGCACCATGCTCACCCCCGGCTTGCGCTTCGATCACCACAGCATCGTCGGCGACAACTGGAGCCCGTCGCTGAACCTGTCCCATGCCCTGAGCGACAGCCTGACCCTCAAGGCCGGGATCGCCCGGGCCTACAAGGCGCCGAACCTGTACCAGCTCAACCCCGACTACCTGCTCTACAGCCGTGGCCAGGGCTGCTACGGCCAGACCACCAGCTGCTACCTGCGGGGCAACGACAAGCTGGGGGCGGAAACCAGCGTCAACAAGGAACTGGGCCTGGAGTACAAGGCCGACGGCTGGGTGGCCGGCCTGACCTACTTCCGCAACGACTACAAGAACAAGGTCGAGTCGGGCCTGGCGCCGACCGGCCGGGCCAGCGGTGGCAGTTCGGCGCAATACAAGAACGCCGCGGTGTATGAGTGGGAAAACGTGCCCAAGGCCGTGGTCGAAGGCCTGGAAGGCACCCTGACCGTGCCCCTGGCCAGCCAGCTGACCTGGAACAACAACTTCACCTACATGCTGCAATCGAAGAACAAGGAAACCGGCGATTACCTCTCGGTGACCCCGCGCTTCACCCTCAACTCGATGCTCGACTGGCAAGCCACCCAGGACCTGTCGCTGCAGATGAACGTGGCCTGGTACGGCAAGCAGACACCGAAGAAATTCGACTACCACGGCGACCGGGTCACCGGCAGCGCCACCCAGCAACTGGCCCCCTACGCCATCGCCGGCATCAGCGGCACCTACGCCTTGACTCGCCACCTGAGCCTGACCGCCGGGGTCGACAACCTGTTCGACAAGCGCCTGTACCGCGAAGGCAATGCCCAGGGCGTGGTGGATATCGCCGGGGCCGGCGCCGCCACCTACAACGAACCGGGGCGCACCCTGTACACCAGCCTGAGCGCGTCGTTCTAAGCCCCTAACGAGAAAGCCTGATGAGAACCACGACCTTGCGCCTGGCCCTGGGCTGGGCGCTGGCCGCCGCCAGTGGCCTGGCGACGGCCCAACCGGCTCCCGAGCAACGGATGGACAGCAGCCTGCTGCAACGCCAGGACCTGCCCTATCGCTTCAGCAGCCTGCAACTGGACTCCACCGACGGCCAGCGCCACTACCAGGTGTGGATCGGCCAACCGCTCAAGGCCGCCCCCAAACACGGCTATCCGGTGCTGTGGATGCTCGATGGCAACGCCGCCATCGGCGCCCTCGACCCGCAACAGCTCAAGCAGCTGGACCAGGGCCAGGCGCCGTTGCTGGTGGCGGTGGGCTACCAGACCCCGCTACGCATCGAGCGTACCGCCAGGACCTACGACTACACCCCGCGCCAGCCTGGCCGCGAGGTGCAGCAAGACCCCTTGACCGGCCAACCCAGCGGTGGCGGCGAAGCGTTCCTCGAACTGTTGCGCGAGCGCCTGCGCCCAGCGGTGGCCGCCCGGGTAGCGATCGACCCTGCGCAGCAGACCTTGTGGGGGCACTCCTATGGTGGCCTGCTGGTGCTGCAGGCATTGTTCCAGCGTCCCGGGGAGTTTCGTCACTACGCCGCCGCCAGCCCCTCATTGTGGTGGGGCGACGGGCTGATCCTCGACCAGGCCCGGGGCCTGGCTGAGCGCATGCAGGGGCATCGGGCACAGCTGCTGCTGATGCGCGGTGATGCCGAGCCGGGGGACCCACGCCAGGCTCCGGCTTCGTACCCAGCCCCGGGGGCCGACCTGCGGGCCCGGCAGTTACGCGAGCAACTGGCGCCGGTTCCCGGCCTGGCCCTGGACGTCCACACCTTCGAGACGCTCGGCCATGGCCAGACCCTGGCGGCGTCCCTGCACTATGTGCTGGAGCGCCTGTACCTGCCCCCGGACCCGCCTTGAGCCACGAATTCCAGCGCAAGGGACCGGGTGCCAGAACCGCCGCCAGCGGCTAACCTGCCAGGCGTCCCGCCCCTTGCCCCGGATTACCGATGCCCGCCAGTCCCGATTTCGCCAGCACCTTCCTCGCCGCCCTGGATGCCGATTGGGCGCGGCATATCGCCGCCATCGGCCCCTGCCTGCACCAGCCCCGGCCGGAGCGCGAACCCTACCAGGCGCTGGTGCGCGCGGTGGCCTACCAGCAATTGCATGCCAAGGCCGGCGACGCGATCCTCGCCCGGCTGCGGGCGCTGTTTCCCGGCCAGGACTTTCCCAGCCCCGGGCAGCTCTGCGCCAGCAGCGTCGAACAGCTGCGCGGCTGCGGTTTTTCCGCGCGCAAGGCGGCCGCCCTGCAGGGTATCGCCCAGGCCACCCTGGACGGCCTGGTGCCGTCGGCGGACGCCGCACGGGAGCTGGACGACCAACAGCTGGTCGAACGGCTGACGCCACTGCCCGGGATCGGTCGCTGGACCGTGGAGATGCTGTTGATCTACAGCCTGGAGCGCCAGGACGTACTGCCGGTGGACGACTTCGGCGTACGCGAGGGTTACCGGCGCCTCAAGGGCCTGGAGCGCCAGCCCAGCCCGCGCCAGATGCGTGAGCTGGGCCAGGCCTGGAGCCCCTGGCGCACCACCGCCGCCTGGTACTTGTGGCGAGTACCGGCGACCTGACCGGCCCATGGGCATGGGTCGTTGCACCGAACCCGGCAGGCCACTGCGCTATCCATACAGGAGCTGGCTTGCCAGCGATGGGAGCGCTACATGCCCAACCCGTTGGGCAAGGCCAGGGAGATCAGCGGGACGTAGGTCACCAGGATCAGGAACAGCAGCAGGATCATCAGCCACGGCAGGGCCGCGCGGATGGTCTGGCCCAGGGTCAGGCCAGTCACCGCCGAGGTCACGAACAGGTTCAGGCCCACCGGCGGGTGCACCAGACCGATCTCCATGTTGACCACCATGACGATACCCAGGTGAATCGGGTCGATTCCCAGCTTCATGGCAATCGGGAAGAAGATCGGCGCCAGGATCAGCACGATCGCCGAGGGCTCCATGAAGCTGCCCGCCACCAGCAACACCACGTTGACCATCAGCAGGAAACCGATCGGCGTCAGGCCTTCGGAAATCACCCAGGCGGTGATTTCCTGGGGGATCTGTTCAGTGGTCAGCACATGGGCGAAGAGCATGGCGTTGGCGATGATGAACATCAGCATGATCGACAGCCGGCCCGACTCCAGCAGCACCTTGGGGCAGTCGCGCAGCTTCATGTCGCGGTACACGAACAGGGCGACGAAGGCCGAGTACACCGCCGCCACCGCCGCCGCTTCAGTGGGGGTGAACATGCCGCTGTAGATACCGCCAAGGATGATCACCAGCAACAGCAGCCCCCAGAACGCCCGGCGCGCGTAGCTCAGCCACTCGCAAAAGGTGGCCCGTGGCTGGGCCGGCAGCTTTTTCACCCGGGCCACGATGTAGATCGCCACCATCAGCAGCAGGCCCAGCAGCAACCCGGGCACTACGCCGGCCATGAACAGCTTGCCCACCGAAGTCTCGGTGGCCGCCGAGTACACCACCATGACGATCGACGGCGGAATCAGGATGCCCAGGGTCCCGGCGTTGCAGATGATCCCGGCGCCGAATTCCTTGGGATAGCCGGAGCGCACCATGCCCGCCACGGCAATCGAGCCGACCGCCGCCACGGTGGCTGGCGACGAGCCTGACAGCGCGGCGAACAGCATGCAGGCCAGTACCGCGGCAATCGCCAGGCCGCCACGGATGTGCCCGACACAGGCGTTGGCGAAGTCGATCAGGCGCTGGGCCACGCCACCGGTGGTCATGAAGGCCCCGGACAAGAGGAAGAACGGAATCGCCAGGAAGGTGTAGGCGTCGGAGGTCTCGAACAGCTTGATCGCCAGGGAGCTCAGGGAGTCCGGGCTGAACATCAGGATCGACACCGCCCCCGACAGGCCCAGGGCGATGGCGATGGGCACGCCGAGGAACATGAACACGAACAGCAGCAGAAACAGACAGAGCACGGCCATCAGTGACGCTCCTCACGGCTGCCCGCCAGCTTGCTGGCCTCGCCCGCCTCGTCGGCCAGCCCCAGGCCGAACTGCCGTCGGGTGAAGATGCGGTAGAAGATTTCCAGGTAACGGATCAGCACCAGGGCGAAGCCGATGGGCACTATCACCACGATATGGCTGATCTGGATGCCGAAGCGGTCCAGGTCTTCGGCGCCGATATGGACGGTCATGATCGCGCTCAGCCACTTGAAGCTGGCGACCATGAACAGCCCGGCGTACACCAGGCAGCAGAAGCAGGCAAGCAGCGCCAGGTGACGCTGCACCGGGAGCGGGGTCAGGCGTACCAGAGCATCCACCCCCAGGTGCCCGGCGGTGCGCACGCCATAGGAGATGCCGAAGAAGATCAACCAGCCGAACATCGCCTTGGTCAGGGCCACGCCCCAGGTCATGTCCTGGGCCAGGCCCATGGTGGCGTCGCCCAGAGCGTTGAAGAAAGCGCTGCTGGCGGCCGATGTGTCGGCCAGGGCGAAGAACAGGGTGTAGATGTTGTTGAGCATCACGTAGACGAAGGTCACCAGGGTCATGGTCGCCAGCAGCAGGGCAATCAGGCCCTCCTCCAGGTGCTCCCAGATACGTCTCAGGGACTGCATAGAGATACCTCGCGAACAGGCAGTGGCCGTCCGCCTCGGACGGCCGGGAGGGTGTATCAGTGGCGCTGGTTGGCGGCGTCGGCGGCCTCGATCAGGTCGGCGCCGATCTCGTCCTCGAACTTGTTCCACACCGGGCGCATGGTGTCGCGCCAGGCCTGGCGCTGCTCGGGGGTCAGTTCGATGATTTCGCTGGTCTTGGCCTCGACGATCTTCTGCCTCGCGCTCTGGTTCAGCGCTTCGGCCTGTTTGTTCACCTGCACCGAGACCTCGGCCATGATCTTTTCCAGCTCGCCGCGCACGTCTGCCGGCAGGCCGTTCCAGAAGCTCGCGTTGGTGATCACCATATAGTCGATCAGGCCGTGGTTGGACGCGGTGAAGTACTTCTGCACCTCATTGACCTTCTGGCTTTCATAGTTCGACCAGGTGTTCTCGGTGCCGTTGACGGTGCCGGTCTGCAGGCCCTGGTAGACCTCGGCGAAACTCATCTTGCGCGGGTTGGCGCGCATCGCCTTGGATTGCTCTTCGAGTACGCTGGAGGCCTGCACGCGGAACTTCAGGCCACGGGCGTCCTTGGGTTCGTGGAGGGGCTTGTTGGCTGATAGCTGCTTCAGACCGTTGTGCCAGTAGGCCAGGCCGAGAATGCCCTTGCCCTGCATCGAGGTCAGCAACTGCTTGCCCTCGGCGGCCTGGAAGCGGTCCACCGCCGCCAGGTCGTCGAACAGGAACGGCAGGTCGTAGATCTGGATCTTTTTGGTGTACTGCTCGAATTTGGCCAGCGACGGCGCCAGCATCTGCACATCCCCCAGCAGCAGTGCCTCCATTTCCTTGCCATCGCCGAACAGCGAAGAGTTGGGGTAGACCTCAACCTTGACCCGTCCCGGCAGGCGCTCCTCGGCGAGCCTCTTGAACAGTAACGCGCCCTGGCCCTTGGGGGTGTTCTCGGCCACCACGTGGGCGAACTTGATGATGATCGGGTTGCCGGTGGATTCGGCGGCCTGAGCCAACCCGGCAGCGAGCAATGCGGCGGCACAGAACAGCGCTGTTGAGAGCTTGGACATGGACTTCACCTTTTTATTGTTGTGATTGAAGGAAGAGTGCCCAAGGCATGGCGTATAGAGAATTTCGAATTTTTGATACCCGCGTTCATCCCCACCGAACGCCCCTCCCCATGGAGAAGCCGGCTTGCCGGCGAAAGGCTCCCGAGCCCTACGCTGCCCCCGCCAACGCCTGCAAGGAGCAATTGAACCGCGGGCGCGTAACCCCTAAAGTCACGCCTTTCCGATTCCTGCTTCGAGATCGTCGATGGCCGCCCTTCGCCTGACCACCCTGCATACCACCCAAGCAGTACTGGACGCCTTTCGCGACAGCGGTGTCCCGGCCCAGGTGTTGCTGGAAGGTAGCGGCATCCAGCTGGCGGACCTGGAACTGCCCAACAGCCTGATCAACATCAGCCAGGAAATGCGCGTATTCCGCAATGCCGTGGCCTTTCGCCAGGACCTCGGGCTGGTGCTGGGACGCAACCTGCACGTCTGCGCCTATGGCATGTTCGGCCTGACCCTGCTGACCAGCGCCACCCTGCGCGAGGGTTGGTCCCTGGCGCTGCGCTACCCGTTGCTGCTGGGCACCTTCTTCCACCTCGACCTGGAACTGCGCGATGGCCTGGCCTGGCTCACTGCCGACCAGTACAGCGAGAGCGAGCTGGAAGTGTTCAACACCGATTTCTGCATGTCGTCCTACCGGGTCACCTGCCAGGACCTGCTGGGCTGTTCGCTGCCACTGCGCGAAGTGCACCTCAAGCATGGGCCGCAGCCCTACCTGGACAGCTACGAGCAAGCCTTCGATTGCCCCGTGCAATTCAATGCCGGGCGCAACGCCATCGGTTTCGACCCGGAGTGGCTGGACCGGCGCCTGCCCCTGGCGGACCTGGTGACCCAGAACGACATGCTGCAGCGCTGCATCCGCCTGAACGAGGAACTCAGCGCCCGCCCCACCTGGATCGACCAGGTGCGGCGCATCCTCAACGAACAGCTGCACGCCGTGCCGGACTTCGACAGCCTGGCGCGCCAGGTGCACTGCTCCCCCAGCACCCTGCGCCGGCGCCTGCGGGCCCAGCACACCAGCTACCAGCAATTGCTCGACGAGCTGCGCTACGCCCGGGCCCGCCAGTTGCTTGAACAGCACAGCCTGCCCATCTACCGCATCGCCGAGGCCCTGGGTTTCAAGGAAACCGCCAGCTTCCGCCATGCCTTCCAACGCTGGAGCGGCGTCGCTCCGGGGCGTTTCCGGCAACTGGCCGGCCAGCTGGGTCCGTTGTCAGACAATTCGCAAGAATGACGTCAAATATCCCCTATTGACCGTTGCCAACATTCTCTGTGGGACACTTCCGGCGAAAAATGACGCCCGGAAGGTTTCGCTTTCTTCAAGACATGGAGCTGTCGCATGAAATCGCTGCATACCGCGTTCACCAGCCTGGTCCTGGCCCTGGGCCTGACCTGTTCTTCCGGTGCCACGGCCGCCGCCGAGCGCACGGTAAACATCTTCAACTGGTCGGAATACATCGCCCCCGACACCATCAAGGATTTCCAGGCCAGCAGCGGGATCAAGGTCAAGTACGACATCTTCGAGAGCAACGAAGTGCTCGAGGCCAAGCTGCTCACCGGCAATAGCGGCTACGACGTGGTGGTGCCCTCCAGTGGCTTCGTCAGCAAGCAGATCAGTGCCGGAGCCTTCCAACCCCTGGACCGCGCCCAGTTGCCGAACTGGAAGAACCTCGACCCGGCGGTGATGAAGCTGCTGGAACAGAGCGACCCGGGCAACCGCTACGTGATCCCCTACATGTGGGGCACCAACCTGATCGGTTACGACCGCGACAAGGTCCGCCAGTTGCTGGGCGACGATGCACCGGTCAACAGCTGGGACCTGGTGTTCAAGGAGGAGAACCTGAAGAAGCTCGGCCAGTGCGGCGTGACCTTCCTCGACTCGCCTACCGAGATGCTGCCCCTGGCCCTGCACTACCTGGGCCTTGACCCCAACAGCCAGAACCCTGCGGACTACCGCAAGGCCGAGGCCCTGCTGCTGAAGCTGCGTCCCTATGTGCGCTATTTCCACAGCGCCAAGTGGATGGGCGATATCGCCAACGGCAACATCTGCGTGGCGGTGGGCTATTCCGGTGGTTTCCTGCAGGCCGCCAACCGCGCCAACGAAGCCAAGAACGGCGTGCATATCGAGATGCGCATTCCCAAGGAAGGCACCCTGGCCTGGATCGATACAGTGGCCATCCCCAGCGGCGCCAAGCACGTGGACACCGCCCATGTCTTCCTCAACTACCTGATGGAACCCAAGGTCATCGCCTCCATCAGCAACTTCGTCGGCTACCCCAACGGCATCACGGACTCCAAGCCGTTCATCCAGCAGTCGCTGCTGGACAACCCGGACCTGTTCCCCAGCGCCGAGACCATGACCCGCCTGTTCCCCCTGGCGCCGCTGCCGGCCAAGGCCGAACGCACCCGCACCCGGACCTGGATCAAGGTCACCAGCGGACGCTGAACCACTTACCCCGAAAGCCTTGCGGCCTGGTAGGGAACCGGCCCGCAAGCTTTCGCCGCCGACTTGCCCTGCGCATCCGGCGCCCTGGAAAAAAGAGTTGTCCATGTCGTCAGCCACACCCAGCCATCCACCCCTGCACCAGCTGTCGATCGAGGCCTTGCTGCACGGTTTCGCCACCTTGCGGTTCACCCCGGTAGACCTGCTGCGCGACCTCTTGGCCCGCATCGAGCAGCATGAGCCACGGCTCAACGCCCTGTGCGAACGCCAGGACGCGGCGGCGTTGCTGGCCGCCCAGGCCAGTGCCGAGCGCTGGGCAGCCGGGCAACCCATGGGCCGCCTGGACGGCATCGCGGTGCTGGTCAAGGACAACCACGACATCCAGGGCTGGCACACCCGCAACGGCTCCAGGGCCCTGGCCAGCCGCCCGCCCCTGGAGCACGACTGCGCCCTGGTGGCACGGTTGCGCGAAGCCGGGGCGATCTTCATCGCCAAGACCACCTTGCCGGAACTGGCTTGTACGCCGCTGACCGACAGTCCCCTGACCGGGGTCACCCGCAATCCGTGGAACCTCGCCCTGCATGCCGCCGGTAGCAGCGGTGGCAGTACCGCCGGGGTGGCGGCCGGTTATGCCCCGGCCGCCACGGCCAACGACGCGGCCGGCTCGATCCGCACCCCGGCGAGCTTCTGCGGGGTTATCGGCTTCAAGCCCAGCCACGGCCTGGTTTCGACCAGCCCGGCCATCGATCCAGGCGGCTTGACCGCCGAGGGTCCGATCGCCCGCCATGTGCGCGACATCGCCTTGCTGCTGGAGTACATGAGCGCCTATGAACCCAGCGAGCCCTTTGCCTGGCCCCATGCCCCCCTGGGCTTCCTGGAACGGATCGAGGAGGGTGTCCAGGGCTTGCGCATCGCCTTCAGCGCCGACCTGGGTTATGCCGCCCATGTCGACCCGCAGATCGCCGCCAGTTGCCTGGCTGCGGCCCGACGCCTGGAGGCTGCCGGCGCGACCCTGGTGCTGGCCTCGCCGGACCTCGGCAACCCGGCCCCCGGTTTCGTGCGCTCCTGGCCCGTGGAAGCGGCCAGCACCGTGGACCTGGAGATCCCCGCTGAGCAACAGCACTTGATGGGCGACTTTCTCCAGCAGGCCCAGGTGCGAGCCCGCCAGCTCAATGCCCTGGACTATGCCAATGCCGTGCAGGAACGACACCAGGTAGCCCAGGTCCTGCATGCCTTTCTCAGCGACTACGACCTGCTACTGACCCCGACCGCGGTGGTCGAGCCGTTCGCCGTGGAATTGTCGAGCCCGCCCGACTGGCCACAACAGGCCAGCAGCATGTGGCAGCCGACCACGTTCCCATTCAACTACAGCCGCCAGCCGGCACTGAGCATGCCTTGCGGCCTGAGCGCCGCCGGCCTGCCCATCGGCTTGCAGATCGCCGCGCGCTTCGGACGCGACGACCTGGTGCTGCGAGCGGCCAGGGCCCTGGAAAAACTCCAGCCCATGGCGCCCTTCGCACATCCCCACGGCCTGGCCGACGCCCCTGAGGCGTCGGGTATCGAACAATAACGTACAAGCACAACCTGTCGGCGCCAGCCAGCGATGCGACACGGACAAGGAGGTGGACCATGGATTCTTCAAGCAGTTGGTACCAAGACACCCAGTTCGAGCATGACATCTATGTGATGGTCATTCGCGAGCCCAGTTCGCCAAGCCTCGACCCGCACCAGACCGGCTCCAGCTACAGCTATGTCGGGCGCCTGGCCGGCCAGGGCCAGCATCCGTGCTTTTCCCTGCACTTCGCCTGCCCGCCCTATGGCAACGACTACGCCAGTACCGACGCCGCCCTGCAAGCCGGCATGGCCCATGGCCGGGCGCTGGTGGAGCACTGGCGGACCCGTGGGCGCAAGCTGCCGGTCGGCGGCGAGATAGCCCTGCCCAGCTACAGCAGCTGACACACCAAGGCCCATGGCTGGCAGGAGGGCAGCGGCTGTCGTAGGCTGCCCCGCCGTCCGTCCATGCGCCATCTCCTGGAGTGTCGATCCATACACGCAAGAGGTGCAGGATGTAGGGCGCGCCCCCTTGTCGACTTGCCCGGCATGGGCCAATCGCGATGGTCCGCTCCAGGCTGCTCATCGGACGCTACCGCAGGGGGCGGGGCTGGGATGTGCATGCTGAGACCGCGGCCGTTCTACCTGCACGCCGGCCCTGGCACAGGGTCAGGCCATCGCCAGCAAGCGCTGGGCCCGCAGCAGCACCGGGGCATCGACCATCTGCCCATCCACCTGGTAGGCCCCGACACCCTCGCGCCCGCCCTCCACCACCCGTTGGGCCCAGGCCAATTCCTCGGCGCTGGGCGCCAGGGCTTGATGGATCACCGGCACCTGGACCGGGTGGATGCACAGCGCACCGGCAAAGCCCATGGCGTAGGCGTGACGGACCGAGGCGGCCAGGCCCTGGCTGTCGGCGATGCCGGGAAACACCCCGTCCAGCGGCGCCTGCAGCCCCGCCGCCCGAGAGTGCAGGATCAGCGCCAACCGCGCTTGGTCCAGGGCGAACTGGGCAGCCGCCGAGCCGCTGCTGAGGTTGAGATCCAGGGCCAGGTCCAGGCCGCCGAACGACAGGCGATGGACCCCGGGTGCGCTGGCGATCTCGCCCAGGGCCAACAAGCCCCGGGCACTTTCGATGATCGGCCAGACCAGACGGCCGCTGGTCGCTACTCGCGCCACCTGGGCAGCGCACTCGACTTTCGGCAGGAGAATGCCCACCACCCCGGCATGAGCCTGGCAGAACGCCAGATCGGCCAGGTGCTGGGGGTGCTCGGGGGCGTTGATTCGTACCCAGGCCCGGACCTGGGGCTGCGCCAGCAGGAAACGCCCCAGGTGCTCTCGCGCCTGCACCTTGAGGGGTTCCTCAACCGCGTCCTCGAAATCGACGATCACCGCATCGGCGCCACAGGCCAAGGCCTTGGCGAAACGCTCGGGGCGGCTGCCGGGGACGAACAGCGCGGAGCGGACAATGGGGTTGGACATGTTCGGATCCTTGTTATTGGAAGACCAGTGGCGGCCAGGCTTACTGCCCAGCTCCTGCGATAAGAGCCTGGTGTTGCCCTGCCCTCTGCAGGAGCCGGCTTGCCAGCACAGGCGATCTCACACGCCAGCTCCTACGCGCAGGTGGGGTTCAGATGACTCCGCGGGTCTGCAATTGCTCGATGCTTTGCAGGCTCAGGCCCAGCTCGGCGAGTATCGCTACGCTGTGCTGGCCCAGCGCCGGGACTGCGTCCATGCGCGGGGCATAGGCACTGTTGCGCGCTGGTGGCAACAACGCCGGCAGGCGGCCCGCCGGGCTGTCCACCTGGCGCCAGGCATCCCGGGCCGCCAGCTGCGGGTGCTGCCATACGCTCTGCATGTCGTTGACCCGGGCGTTGGCGATCTGCGCCTGCTCCAGCCGTTCGATCACCTGGGCGACGCTGAGCCGGGCAAAGCGCTCGACGATGATCTGGCGCAGCGCCTCGCGGTTGGCCGAACGCTTGAAGTTGGCGCCAAAGCGCTCGTCCGTGGCCAGTTCGGGCAGCGCCAGCACCTTGTCGCAGAAGGCCGCCCACTCTCGTTCGTTCTGCAGGCCTAGCATCACCGTGCCGCCGTCACCGGCGGGAAACGGCCCGTAGGGATAGATGGTGGAATGGGCCGCGCCGGCCCGGGGTGGCGGTTCGGCACCTTCGAAGGCGTAGTACAGGGGGTAGCCCATCCACTCCACCAGGCTTTCCAGCATGCTGATGTCGATGCGGCTGCCCAGGCCGGTGCGCCCACGCAGCAGCAGGGCCGAAAGAATGCCGCTGTAGGCGTACATGCCGGCGGCAATGTCGGCGATCGAGCAACCGGCCTTGGCCATCTGCTCTGGTTCGGGGCCGCCGGTCACCGATACAAAGCCGCCTTCGCTCTGGATCAGCAGGTCATAGGCCTTTTTCCGCTCATAAGGGCCGCCTTCGCCGTAGCCGGAAATATCGCAGACTATCAGCCGTGGAAACCGCTCATGCAGCGCCTCGAAGGACAGCCCCATGCGTGCCGCCGCCCCTGGAGCCAGGTTCTGCACCAGCACGTCGGCCCCAGCCAGCAGGCTCTCCAGCACGCTCTCGGCTGCGGGCTGCTTGAGATCCAGGCTCAGGCTTTCCTTGGAGCGGTTGGTCCACACGAAGTGCGAGGCCAGGCCCTTGACCCGCTGATCGTAGCCCCGGGCGAAATCGCCGCTGCCGGGGCGCTCGACCTTGATCACCCGGGCTCCCAGGTCCGCCAGCTGGCGGGTGCAGAACGGCGCGGCAATAGCGTGTTCCAGGCTGACCACGGTGATGCCGTCCAAGGGTCGTGGCGGTGCTGTGTTGTCGGTCATGTTCGGTCCTCGCCCTGTTCGATGTCGGGCATTCAGAGCAGTGAGTTGAGGTCGGCAGCGTCCCGCAGGGCCCAGACCCGGCGGATCAAGGCATCGCCTTGCTCCGGGGTGCGGGCGCCGGAGAACTGCAGCAGGCGCTGGAACTTGTCTTCCAGCTCGGCCCGGGACAGGCCATTGCCCGGATCGCCCTTGGGCTCGTCGATGGCACCTTGCAGGATGCGGCCATCCACGCACTGCACCTCGATCCGGCCCAGCCAACGCGTTGGATAGCCAGCATCGACTTCAGGGTCCAGCTGCATGCCGACCTTGTCGCGAAACGCCGCGACCCGGGGGTCGCTTAGCGCATGGCGCTGGAACTCCGGCAGCCCGGCCTTGCCGTACACCGCGATCAGGCCGAGCACGGTGCCCATTGAAAACTTGGCCTGGTGCACGGTCTGCGGCACCTGGACCCGGCCCAGCACATCGATGGCGCCCTGGTGTACCCGGGTCACTACCCGGGCAATCTGCCGATGTTCCAGGCCTTCACGCTGCATCACCTCAAGCAAGGCATCGGCGGCGGGATGGGTGTGGCGGCACGAGGCGTGGAACTTGAACGAGGTTTCCAGCAGCGCCCAGCGGCTGCCCAGGCGGGCACTCAGCAGTGCCGGCTCGGCATTCCGGGACATACCGGCGGCCATGCCCTGCTCGCCTTCGAGGATATTGCGCGCGCCGCTCAGGCCGTCCCGGGTCAGGTAGGCGGCCAGCAGGCCATCGGCGGCGGCCTTGGCAGTGTGCAGTTGCTTGGAATCGGCGGCGTCACGCAAGAATTCCCAGAGCCCGGCGGCCTGGGTCCCGGCGCTGCCCAGAAGGTTGATGAACTGCTCACTGTCGAATTCCATCAGCTTGCCCACCGCCACCGCAGCGGCCAGGGTGCCGACGGTGGCCGTGGTGTGGAAGATCCGGTAGTGAGAACGACCCATGAATTCGCCGATGCGGATTCCCGCCTCATAACCGGCCACCGCTGCCAGCAGCAGCTCGCGGCCGGACTTGCCCAGGTCCTGGGCCGCCGCCAGCGCCGCCGGGAACACCACGGTGGCCGGGTGCAGCACGGAGCTATTGTGCAGGTCGTCCTGCTCCACCAGGTGTGACGAGGCGGCATTGACCAGGGCGGCGAAATACGCCGAGCTGCCGGCCCCATTGACCAGGATGCGCGCAGGGCCACTGGCCGGGCCCATGTGCCGGGCATAGGCCTCGAACAAGGGGATCGGGTGCGCGCCCTGGGCGGCAAGGGCCGAGCCCAGCCAGTCCAGGAACAGCTCTTGGGTACGCAGCAGGACGTTTTCCGGCAGCTCGGCGTAGCGCAGGCCGGCGAGGAACCCGGCCAGATCGTGGGTATGGCTCATGGGGGCTCCTTAGAAGCTGCGGGGCAGTTCCAGCAAATGCTCGGCGACGTAGGACAGGATCAGGTTGGTGGAGATCGGCGCCACTTGGTACAGCCGGGTCTCGCGGAATTTGCGCTCGACGTCATACTCGCAGGCAAAGCCGAAGCCGCCGTGGGTCTGCAGGCAGGCATTGGCCGCTTCCCAGGAAGCCTTGGCCGCCAGGTACTTGGCCATGTTGGCGCTGGCCCCGGCGTTGCGGCCGCTGTCGTATTCCTCGCAGGCGCGCCAACGCATCAGGTCGGCAGCCTCGATCTCGATATGGGCCTCGGCAATCGGGAACTGCACGCCCTGGTTCTGGCCGATGGGCCGGCCGAACACCTCCCGGTCGCGGGCATAGGCGCTGGCCTTCTCGATGAACCAGCGGCCATCACCGATGCATTCGGCGGCGATCAGTGTGCGCTCGGCGTTGAGGCCGTCGAGGATGTACTTGAAGCCCTTGCCCTCCTCGCCGATCAAGCTGTCGGCGGGCAGCTCCAGGTTGTCGAAGAACAGCTCGTTGGTCTCGTGGTTGACCATGTTGGCAATGGGCTGCACGGTCAGGCCATTGCCGATGGCCTGGCGCAGGTCCACCAGGAAGATCGACATGCCCTCGGATTTTTTCTGCACCTGGGCCAGTGGCGTGGTGCGGGCCAGCAGGATCATCAGGTCGGAATGCTGAATGCGCGAGATCCACACCTTCTGCCCGTTGATCACATACTTGTCGCCGCGGCGAATGGCGGTGGTCTTGATCTTGGTGGTATCGGTGCCGGTGGTGGGCTCGGTGACGCCCATCGATTGCAGGCGCAATTCGCCGCTGGCGAACTTGGGCAGGTAGTAGCGCCTTTGCGCTTCGCTGCCATGCCGCAGCAGGGTGAACATGTTGTACATCTGCCCATGCACGGTGCCGGAGTTGCCGCCGCAGCGGTTCACTTCTTCGAGGATCACCGAGGCTTCGGCCAGCCCCAGGCCAGAGCCGCCATACTCGCCAGGGATCATCGCCGCCAGCCAGCCGGCCTCGGTCAGGGCCTTGACGAAAGCTTCCGGGAAGCCCTTGCGCTCATCGATGCCGCGCCAGTAGGCGGCGTCGAACCCGGTGCACAGTGCGCGCACGCCTTCCCGGATGGCATGGAGTTCTTCAGTGTCATGGGGGTTCATCACTCGGCACTCCGCCTTTGCTTATTGTTGAGATTCAGTCGAACTGCACTTCGCCGCGCTGGGCCAGCCCGGAGCCATCGCCAGCCCACAGCTCGGCGTGTCCAGGGGCGCTGATGCGCCCGCCGACCTCGAAAGGCTGCGGGACCATCAAGGGCCGCAGGCCGCGGTAGGCGAAATGGTGCAGGCGCGCCTCGGGGTGGGCCCGGCAGAAGGCCCCCAGGCTCAGGGTGGCGATCAGTGGGCCATGCACCACCAGCCCCGGGTAGCCCTCGGTGGCGGTGACGTAGGGATAGTCGTAGTGGATGCGATGGCCGTTGAAGGTCACTGCGCTGTAGCGAAACAGCAGGGTCGGCGTGGGCTCTACCGGCTCGCGCCAGTTACCTTCGGGCAGCGGCTCGCCACTGCTCATTTTGGGCGGAGTCGGTTCGCGGTAGACGATGTCCTGTTCTTCACGCAACGCCAGTTGGCCGTCCTGAAAGTATTCGTGGCACAGGGTGACGAACAGCAGCTTGCCGGTGCGCCCGGCCTTTTCCTCGACCTGGAGAATGGTGCTGGTGCAGCTGGCCTCGGCGCCGACCCGCAGCGGCTGATGAAACGCCAGGCGGCCACCGGCCCACATGCGGTTGCGGTTGTTCGCCGGCGGCAGGAAACCGCCCCGCGCCGGATGCCCGTCGTCGCCCAGGGTCGAGGCCGGCTGCGGCTGCTGGAAGAAACACCAGTGCCACAACGGCGGCAGGGCTTCGCCCGGAGCCGGGACGGGCTGGCCGAACGTGGCGGCGATGCGGGCCAGCAGGTGATGGCTGAGGTGGTCGTCGATCCGCTGGCTGCGGCCGATCCAGGCGCTGGGGTCGGTGGCACTCATGGTGGCAAGGTCCTGTGGCACGAAGGTGATGGCGACCATCATGCAAGGGGCTGGCGCGTATGGAGAATTTGCATTTCTATAAACCGGCGTTCGTTTATGCTGAACGCTATTCATCCCTATCCCTGCCTTCAGGAGCCCGGACATGCATTTCGATCTGGCGGACCTGCGCCTGTTTATCCATATTGCCGAATCCCCGAGCCTGACCCAGGGCGCGCGTCGCGCCTTCCTCTCGCCAGCGGCCGCCAGCGCACGAATCAAGGCCTTGGAAGGCCAGCTCGACACCCGCCTGCTGTACCGCGACAGCCGCGGCGTGGAAGCCACACCCGCCGGCGAACGGCTGCTGCAGCACGCGCGGCTGATCATGCGCCAGGTGGATTACCTGAAAAGCGAATTCACCCAGTACGGCGGCGATTCTTCCGGGCACATCCGCATCTTCGCCAACACCACGGCGGTCACCGAATTCCTGCCGGAAGTGCTGGCGAAATTTCTCTCGGTACACCCTGGAGTCACAGTGGACCTGCAGGAGCGCCTGTCCCGGGACATCGTTCGCGGCGTGCTGGACGGCACCAGCGACATGGGCATCATCGCCGGCCCGGTGGAAGCCAGCGGCCTGCAGGTCCTGCACTTCAGCACCGACCACCTGGTGTTGATGGTGCCCGTGGACCACCCACTGTCGGGGCAGGCCTCGGTGACCCTGGAACAGACCCTGGCCTACCAGCACATCGGCCTGCATGAAGGCAGCACCCTCTTGACCTTCCTGCGCGAGCATGTGGAACGCCTGGGCAAGCAACTGTCGCTGCGCATCCAGATGTCGAGCTTCGAGGCGATCTGCCGCATGGTGGAAGCCGGGGTCGGCATCGGAATCATTCCCGAGTCCGCGGCCTTGCGGCACAGTCGCACCATGCAGTTAGTGACGGTGAAGCTGGATGAAAGCTGGGCCGTGCGCGAACGCAGCGTCATCGTCCGCGAACTAGAGGCCCTGCCCGGCAGCGTGCGGGCGCTGATCGCGACACTGATGCCCGATAACCGGAGCCCACAGCCTCGTGACCGGTGATCGCCCTGGCCGGCAGCACAAGCAAAGACATTGATGCCGGTCAAGCAATCGCCCCGCCACAAGGATGAAGCTTTGGGCAACCAGGGCTGTGGTTGCAGCCCGCCCTTTGGCTCCACGGAGACTTGACCATGTCCAGCAGCGCTCTCGATATGCTCCCTCACCCGCCGTTCCCGGCGCAGCAAGGCCAGTACTGGATCGACGCCTTGAGCGACGGCAGCCATGTGTTGATCCGCCCACTGCGCCCGCAGGATCGCCAGCGGGAAAAAGCCTTCATCGAAAACCTTTCGCCCATCACCCGGCACCAGCGCTTTCTCGGCGAAGTCAAGGAAGTGGGTGGTCAACTGCTCGACCAGTTGATGGATGTCGGCACCGCGCAACGGGTGGCCTACGTGGCCCTGGTGCATGACAACGGCGAGCTGCGGGAAGTCGGTATCAGCCGTTATGCCCAGGTGGACGACCAGCCCTGGCGCTGCGAATTCGCCGTGACCGTCGCCGATCAATGGCAAGGCAAGGGCCTCGGCGCCCTGCTGATGCAGCACCTGATCGACGAGGCCCGCCACAACGGCTACCAGCAGATGTACTCGGTGGACTCGGCCACCAACTACAGCATGCGCCGCCTGGCCAAGCTCCTGGGCATGCGTAGCGCCATCGACCCCGACGACGCCACCCAGGTGATCCACAGCCTGGCGTTGTAACCCTCCTGGCCGCGCCTCGGGTCGAGGCGCGGCCGCATTACCCGCAGAACCTCGCTTGCGCCCAGCTTTGCCTCTGCCTGAACAGCCCAATCCAGAGCGCTCCGAGCTTTGCTGGCAGGTGGCTTAACACTCTTTGACATTTTCCTGACAAAGCTGCCAAAGACTGGCCGCACGCCCTTCCCTAGCATTTCCGGCATTCAATCCTTGTGCCCGGGTGTTTCATGTCCGCCAAACTCTTTGGCCTGCCGCTGTTGGGCATCCTGCTGAGCAGCCTGGGCTGCAATGGCCAGCCGCCGGCGCCGCCCACCATCACCCGGGGCGACTACGCCAGCATCATTCGCTACCTGAAGCAGTACATCCCGCAGCAGATGGCCGAGCACCAGGTGCCCGGCTTGTCCATCGCCCTGGTAGACGGCCAGGAGCTGATCTGGACCCGGGGCTTTGGTTTCGCCGACAAGGAGCGGGGCCTGCAAGTGACCGAGAACACCGCATTTCGTGCCGGAGCCCTGTCGCAGTTGCTGACGGCCACGGCGGTGATGCAACTGGTGGAGCAAGGCCGCTTGCAACTGGATGCGCCCCTGCAGGCGACGCTCAAGGAGTTCTACGTCCGTTCGCGCTTCCATGACGACCAGGACGCCGCCGACCGGGCGGTGACCTTGCGCCGCTTGCTCAGCCACCAGGCCGGCATGCCCGCCGAATACCTGCATGACCTGCGTACGCCCCATGTCCTGGGCCAGCTACCGCAAAAGGTCAGCGGCGTGTGGTTGAACAATGCCCCCGGTACCCGGACCGCCTATTCAAATCTGGGCTACGCCTTGCTGGGCGCGGCCAT
Organism: Pseudomonas sp. MSSRFD41; assembly: GCF_014230245.1. Classification (NCBI taxonomy): domain Bacteria; kingdom Pseudomonadati; phylum Pseudomonadota; class Gammaproteobacteria; order Pseudomonadales; family Pseudomonadaceae; genus Pseudomonas; species Pseudomonas sp. MSSRFD41. The sequence goes on from NZ_JACKZK010000009.1 coordinate 52,893, forward strand.
CGAACGCAGCACCGGCCAGGACTTCGAGCAGCACCTGCAAAGCAGCCTGCTGCGCCCCCTGGGCATGCGCCAGTCGAGTTTCATCGGTGACAGCCGCCAGGAGCCCTATCGCGCCCTGGGTTACCAGGACGGCGCCGCCAGTGCGCATGGCCCGGAGCGCGACATTCCCGCCAGCGGCCTGTGGACCAGCCCACGGGACCTGAGCCAGTTCGTCCGGATGCTGTTCGCCCAGGGCCGCTACAAGCAGCGCCAACTGTTGTCGGCCAACTCGGTGCAGGAGATGACCCGCCCGCAGAACATCGGCAATGCCCTGGATTTCGACTGTGAAGTGGGCCTGGGCTGGTTCCTCTCGCCATGCGGCGATGAGTGGGTGCGCCCCGGCATTCGTACCTGGCAGCACAGTGCCATCGGCAACAGCTTCCATGCCCAGGTCAGCGTGCTGGCGGAACAACAGCTGGCGGTGATCGTGATGAGCAACTCCGACACTGGCGAGGCACTGGTTCCGGACCTGGTGACCCAGGCCCTGCGCATGCTGCTGCAGGCCCATGGCGCTCCCGAGGAACAACAGGCGAGCACTGGCCAGCCACACCTGGAACCGGCCGTAAGGCGCCGGGTGCCCGAGGCCGCCGACCGCCAGCAACTGGCCGGTTTCTATGCCACGGCCTATGGGGTGCTGCGGATCAGGGACCAGGGCCAACGGTTGTTCGGCGAGGTGGCCGGCACCCGCTTCGAACTGCTGCGCGACGAAGATGGCTGGCTGCGCGCCCAGAAAAAAATCCTTGGCCTCTGGCTCCAGGACTTGGGCGACCTGGGCCGGGTGCAACTGGACGTCATCAGCATCCAGGGACACCGGGTGTTCGCCGCCAAGAGCCACGGCCAGTTGCTGGCGGTGGGCGAGCGCATCGACCCGGTACCGCTGCCCGACAACTGGCTGGCCACGGTGGGTACCTACGAAGCCCTTGGCGACAGAGAGCAAAACACTCCCGTGAGCGAAATCAGCATCGCCCTGGAAGAGGGCTTCCTGATGATCCGCAGCCTGCAGCAAGGCCGCATCCTGACTGACTACATCCTGGCGCCGGTGGATAACGCGCATGCGGTGATCGCCGGCCACGGTCCCGGCCTGGGCGACACCGTGCGACGCCAGATCAACGGTATCAACGTGCTGGGCTACTCGTTCAAGCGCTCCTACAACTCCCACTACCTGAGGTTTTAAATCGCTATGAAAATCCTGAAACGCTCCACCACCGCGCTCTGGCTCGGCACCCTGGGCCTGACCACGGCTTCTGTCGTCGCCCATGCCGAGGATTGGAAATTCGGCGTCAACGCCGGGGTGGCCAGCGTTCCACGCTACAGCGGCAGCGACCAGCGCACCGTGATGCCGATCTTCGGCGCCGAGATCGTCAGCCCCTACGGCATCTTCCTCAACACCGAGCAGGGCCTGGGCTGGGGCAACAAGTGGGGCGACCTGTCGTTCAGCACCTGGGTCGGCCCAAGCGAGTCGCGCCGCGACAAGAACCACATGGGCCAGGGCTCCAAGCGCCTGAAGGGAATGGGCGACATCAAGACCCGCGCCCAGTACGGCGCGCACCTGGGCTACGACCTGGGCCCGTTCGAGCTGGGCGCCACCGTGACCCACGCCGTGAAGAAAAACAATAACCGCGATACCGGCCGGGCCTACAGCCAGCTGGAGCTGAGCATCGGCACCCAGTTGTATGAAGGCAGCTACGGCAGCCTCGACGCCAGTGTCAACACCCTGTTCGGCAACGCCGACTACATGCAGACCTGGTACGGCGTCAGCGGCACCCAGGCGGCCAACAGCCGCTTCAGTGCCTACAACGCCAAGGGCGGCCTGATCAGCAGCGGTGCCGACCTGACCTGGACCTTGCCGCTCAACCAGCAGACCAAGCTGTCCACCCAGCTGTCCATGGATTACCTGGGCAAGAAGGCCGCCGACAGCCCGATCGTCGACCGGCGCCTGCAGACCGTGCTGTCTTCGCAGATCGAATACAGCTTCTAAGGCCGTAAAAAATACGGCCCGTGATCACGGGCCGTAGGGTGTTGAGACCAGGCTCCGCGAGGGGCTTGGTCATTTTTGTGCTCTGCCCTGGCGCAGTGTCAATCCGTGCTGGCCCAGGTCATGCGGAACGAGGCACCGCCCCACTCCGAGTCCATCACTTCGACCTTGCCGCCATGCCATTGCGAAACCCTGCGCACCAGGGCCAGGCCCAGGCCGAAGCCGCCGGTGCGCCGGTCGCGGCTGGCATCGAGCCTGGAGAATGGCTCGAAGATCTTTTCCCGTCCCTCTACCGGCACACCCGGGCCGTCATCGTTGACCCGCACTTCGTAACCGTTTTCCAGGCGTACCAGGGATACCTCCACACGCCGCTCGGCGTAGCGGATAGCGTTGCGCAGCAGGTTGATCACGGCCCGGGCCATGAAGCGCGGCTCGATGCTGATGTACTCCACCTGGCAGGAGCGAATCAGCAACCGCACGCCCGCCGCCTCGGCCTCCAGGGCAACGCTGCCGATCACGCTGTCGAGCCAGCTCTGGGCCTGGATGTTCTCGCGGTTGATCGAGGCTGCGCCATGTTCCAGGCTGGCGTAGCTCAAGAGCTCGGAAACCATTTCCTCCAGCTCGCCCAGGTCGGCGTACATGTCGCAAATCAGCTCCTGGCTTTCCTGCGGGTCCGGGTTCTGCTTGAGCTGGTCCAGCTCGAACGACAGCCGGGCAATGGGCGTGCGCAACTCGTGGGACACGGCATTGGTCAACTCGCGCTGGTTGGCGATCAGGCCTTCGATGCGTGCGGCCATGCGGTTGAAGTGCTGGGCCAGGTCACGGATGTTGGAACGCCGCGACAAGTGCAGGCGAGTGCCCAGGTCGTTGCTGCCGAAACGCTCGGCGGCCAGGCGCAGGCTCTCCAGGTCACGCCAGTGCGGCCGCACCCAGAAGTACAGGACGATGCCTAGCAGAGCACCGAGCAAGGCATAGGCGGCGATGCTGTAGAGCAAGGTCAAAGGTTGCTCTTCCGGCAGCTTGATGCTCAATAGCTGCGGACCGCCGTCGATACTGGAGATGAACTCGTCGTACTCATCGCCGCGCACCACCAATTGGCTGGAGTCCAGCAGGGCCTGCTCGCGAGGAGTCAGGCTCAATTGATCGGCATCTACCAGCGCCAGCAACAGCCCATAGTGGGGCTTGAGCTCTTCCAGCTGGCGCAGGCGCCCGGATTCGTCCAGCGGTCTTAGCTGTTCACCCAGACTGTAGGCCTGCCCCCGGACCGCCTCGCGGTTGTAGGACTCGATCAGGTCGGCCGCCAGGTAGTTGAGGAAAATGTGTTGCACTGCTGCCATCGACCCGGCGAAACCCAGGACCAGGAACAGGTAGAGCCCCAGAAACAGCCGCAGCATTCAGATCTCCCAGGCGAATGGGTTGAACAGGTAGCCCTTGCCCCACACGGTCTTGATGCAGGCCGGTTCACGGGGGTTGTCCTTGAGTTTGTGGCGCAGCTTGCTGATGTAGACATCGACGCTGCGGTTGAGGCCGTCGAACTCGATACCGCGCATGCGGTTGAGAATATCGTCCCGCGACAGGGTCTTTCCCGCGGCGCTGGCCAACAACCACAACAGTTCGAACTCCATGGTGGTCAATTCGACCGGCTCGCCGGCCAGGCGCACCTCGCGGCTGCTGCGATCGATGTTCAACACACCGAACTCCAGGGCCCCACGCTGGGCTGCGGGCTCGGGCACCTGGCGTCGCTGCAGGGCCCGCAGGCGCGCCAGCAGCACCGCCGGCTTGATCGGCTTGATCACGTAGTCATCGGCGCCGGATTCCAGGCCGAGGATATGGTCAAGGTCGTCCTCCTTGGCGGTGAGGATCACGATCGGGGTGTCCGATACCGCACGGATTTCCCGGCACACGTGCAGGCCACTCTGGCCCGGTAACATCAGGTCGAGTACCACCAGTTTCGGTTTGAATTCAAGAAACGCCGACAGGGCCACATCGCCCCGATGGACCGTCAACACTTCAAAGCCATGCTGGGACAGGAAGTTGGCGATCAGCCCGGCGAGCTTTTCGTCATCTTCCACCAGCAATACTTTGCCAAGACCCAGGTTTTCCATAAATACCAGTCTGCGAACACACGATTTGAGTGTGCGCATTATAAGCGGCAGAGGATTAACGAAAGGCTAACGAGAAGCACAAAACCTGGAACCGGCACGGGTTTATGCAAGATTTCATCTTTTTAAGAGTTTTTAACAATTTGCCCCGGGCGCAGCCGCAGGAGCCTGGTTCACCAGGCCGGAACGCCGCTATGGAAGCGGAACTCCTGGTCGGGGGATTCGATCAGCTCCTGCTCGGCGGCCCGCACTTTGTCGATCACCCGGGCGATATCCTCGGCATCGCCGTACTGGTAGGCCAGCTTCAGGTAACCCTGGTAGTGCCGGGCTTCGCTCTTGAGCAAGCCGAAGTAGAACTTGCCCAGTTCCTCGTCCAGGTGCGGCACCAGGGCCTCGAAACGCTCGCAACTGCGCGCCTCGATGAAAGCCCCCACCACCAGGGTATCCACCAGCTTCACCGGCTCGTGGTTGCGCACCACCTTGCGCAGGCCCGAGGCATAGCGGCCAGCGGAGAGCTGGCGCAGCTCGACCTTGCGCTTCTTCATCAGGCGCAGGACCTGTTCGTGGTGCACCAGCTCTTCACGAGCCAGGCGCGACATCATGTTGATCAGGTCGATGTGCGAGTGGTACTTGGCGATCAGGCTCAGGGCCGTGCTGGCGGCCTTGAACTCACAGTTCTTGTGGTCGATCAGCAGGGTTTCCTGGTCGGCCAGGGCGGCCTGGACCCAGGCATCGGGAGTCTGGCAGCCGAGGAATTCGGCAATCGGCGGGAAGTTCATCGACGGGTATCCGGGCAATCCGCTGCGGCCCGCAGGTGACGGGCGGCGCTAGGGGTGATGGGTAAATACGAGGCTCGCGGGACAGCAAGGCTTTGCAGCCAAAGGCGCGATTATACCGGCCGCGCCGCAGACCACCAGCGACCGCGCTTGATATGCATCAACGTCCGGCCCAAGTGCCAGCAACTATAGTGATGAGCAGTTCCCATTCACTCTCTGCCGGAGTTCACGATCATGCAAAGCATCCGCAGTATCCTGGTGGTCATCGATCCCACGCCTGGCGAAAGCCTGGCCCTCAAGCGCGCCAAGCTGATCGCCGGGGTCACCCAGGCTCACCTGCACCTGCTGGTCTGCGACAAGAAGCATGAGCATTCGGCCTTGCTCAGGGTGCTCAAGAGCAGCCTGACCGGCGAAGGCTACAGCGTCACCACCGAGCAGGCCTGGAACGAGAGCCTGCATGAAACCATCATCGACGTGCAGCAGGCCGAAGGTTGTGGCCTGGTGATCAAGCAGCACCTGCCGGACAGCCCGTTGAAAAAGGCCTTGCTGACACCCGCCGACTGGAAACTGCTGCGCCACTGCCCTACCCCGGTCCTGCTGGTCAAGACCGCCACGCCCTGGACCGGCGGCGTGGTCATGGCGGCCATCGACGTCGGCAACCTGGATGGCGAGCACCGTGCCCTGCATGCCAGCATCGTCGACCATGGCTTCGACATCGCCAGCCTGGCCAAGGCCCAGTTGCACGTGATCAGCGCCCATCCGTCGCCGATGTTGTCGGCGGCCGATCCGGTATTCCAGCTCAAGGAGACCATCGAGAAGCGCTACCGAGAAGCGTGCAAGGCATTCCAGAGCGAATTCGATATCGACGACGGACACCTGCATATAGAAGAAGGCCCGGCCGACGTACTGATTCCCCACATGGCCCACAAGCTGGAAGCGGCGCTGACCATCATCGGTACCGTGGCCCGCACCGGCCTCTCGGGGGCGCTGATCGGCAATACCGCCGAGGTGGTCCTCGATGCCCTGGACAGCGATGTACTGGTGCTCAAGCCGGCGCAGATCATGAGCCACCTCGAAGAACTGGCCGCCAAGGCCTGAGGCAGCGAGTCGTGGCGAGGCAAGCCGCCCCGCCACGCAGCTCACTCAGGAGCCCAGCGCGTCCTTGAGAAAACCCGGGGCGATATAGCGCTGGTAATGGGCCTCGGAGAGCAGGAAGAACTCGCGATCGATGGCGTCGCGCAACTCCGGCAAGCCCCAGTCGCGAAACTCCGGCAGCAACACCATCCCATAGGCATCCAGCTGGTTGATCACCCGCGCGCCCCGGGCGATCAACTGGTAGGCCCAGCAGTACTCCGACTGGTGGGGCACGAAGCGGATCTTGCGCTGCTCCAGCTGGGTCCGCAGGCGCACCGGATCGAAGACTTCCAGCTTGGCCGTCATCACCTGCACCAGCAGCTGTTCCAGGCGTAGCCAGACTGCGCGCTTCTGATCCTCGTTGTAGCCGTTCCAGTTGACCACCTCGTGGTGGAAGCGCTTGCAGCCACGACACACCAGGTCGCCGTAGACAGTGGAGCAGAGGCCGACGCAGGGGGTCTTGATGGTCTGGTTAGGCATAGATGAAAGTCACGCGGGAAAGCAAAACAGGCCGGCATGTTAGCCCTTTGTCTAACATTGATCACCCCTCAAACTTCAATACGCCAACTTACGTTTAGATTTTTTTTGCCGTAGAATCATCCAGCCTTTTTAGGCGCCAATGTCCGTTTGAAGCTGTTTTCAAAGCGTCACGAGCACAGTCGTTCCTTCAGAGCGGTGTTGGCGAAGGGTTTTTCCAGCGGGGAAAAACCCGGAGCCAACCCTCATCCAGCTCCCGTTCTGCAGGCGTAAAACTTTGAAAGCAGCTTCTGTAAGGAATTGACGGTAATTCTGGCTAAGTGGCGCACAACGCCACGCAGCGCATGAGTACGGCAATTTCGGGATGAGCGTCCCGGACACCCATTTGGGACCACTGATGAGGGTAATAACTGTGCTTGAAGCCTACCGCAAACATATCGAAGAGCGTGCAGCACTGGGTATCGTTCCCCAGCCGTTAAACGCCGAACAAACTGCAGGCCTGGTCGAGCTGCTGAAAAACCCGCCGGCCGGCGAAGAAGCCTTCCTCGTAGACCTGATCACCAACCGCGTTCCGCCAGGAGTCGACGAAGCAGCCTATGTCAAGGCCGCTTTCCTCTCCGCCGTCGCCAAGGGCGAAGCCAAATCGCCATTGATCGACCGCAAGCACGCCACCGAACTGCTGGGCACCATGCAGGGCGGCTACAACATCGAAACGCTGGTCGCGCTGCTGGATGACGCCGAACTGGGCGCCGTCGCCGCCGAACAGCTCAAGCACACCCTGCTGATGTTCGATGCCTTCCACGACGTAGCTGAAAAAGCCAAGGCCGGTAATCCCCACGCCAAGGCCGTGCTGGACTCCTGGGCCGCCGGCGAATGGTTCACCGCCCGTCCCGCCATCGCCGACAAGTACACCCTGACCGTGTTCAAGGTGCCTGGCGAAACCAACACCGACGACCTGTCCCCCGCCCCGGACGCCTGGTCGCGCCCTGATATCCCGCTGCACGCCCTGGCCATGCTGAAGATGGCTCGCGATGGCATCGAGCCTTCGCAACCAGGTTCGGTCGGCCCACTGGCGCAGATCGAAGCGGTCAAGGCCAAGGGCTTCCCGGTCGCCTACGTCGGTGACGTGGTCGGTACCGGTTCCTCCCGTAAATCGGCCACCAACTCGGTGCTGTGGTTCTTCGGCGACGACATCCCTTACGTGCCGAACAAGCGCGCCGGTGGCTTCTGCTTCGGCACCAAGATCGCCCCGATCTTCTACAACACCATGGAAGACGCCGGCGCCCTGCCGATCGAATTCGACTGCACCAACCTGGCCATGGGCGACGTCATCGACGTCTACCCGTTCAAGGGTGAAGTGCGCCGTCATGGCAGCGACGAGCTGGTCACCAGCTTCGAGCTGAAAACCGAAGTCCTGCTGGACGAAGTCCGCGCTGGCGGCCGTATCCCGCTGATCGTCGGCCGAGGCCTGACCGAGAAGGCCCGTGCCGAACTGGGCCTGGGTGCTTCGGACCTGTTCAAGAAGCCAGAGCAGCCTGCCGATTCGGGCAAGGGCTTCACCCTGGCGCAGAAAATGGTCGGCCGTGCCTGCGGCCTGCCGGAAGGCCAGGGCGTGCGCCCGGGTGCCTACTGCGAACCGAAGATGACCACCGTCGGTTCCCAGGACACCACTGGCCCGATGACCCGCGACGAACTGAAAGACCTGGCGTGCCTGGGCTTCTCCGCCGATCTGGTGATGCAGTCGTTCTGCCACACCGCGGCCTATCCGAAGCCGATCGACGTCACCACCCACCACACCCTGCCCGACTTCATCCGCACCCGGGGCGGCGTGTCCCTGCGTCCTGGCGACGGCATCATCCACAGCTGGCTGAACCGCATGCTGCTGCCTGACACCGTCGGCACCGGCGGCGACTCTCACACCCGCTTCCCGATCGGCATCTCGTTCCCGGCCGGTTCCGGCCTGGTGGCCTTCGCCGCCGCCACCGGCGTCATGCCGCTGGACATGCCGGAGTCGGTACTGGTGCGTTTCAAGGGCAAGCTGCAACCCGGCATCACCCTGCGTGACCTGGTCCATGCCATTCCTTACTACGCGATCCAGCAGGGCCTGCTGACCGTCGAGAAGAAAGGCAAGAAGAACATCTTCTCCGGCCGCATCCTGGAGATCGAGGGCCTCAACGACCTGACCGTCGAGCAAGCCTTCGAACTGTCCGACGCCTCGGCCGAGCGTTCCGCCGCCGGTTGCACCATCAAGCTGCCGGAAGATGCGATCGCCGAATACCTGAAGTCGAACATCACCCTGCTGCGCTGGATGATCAGCGAAGGCTACGGCGATGCCCGTACCATGGAGCGCCGCGCCCAGGCGATGGAAGCCTGGCTGGCCAAGCCAGAGCTGCTGGCTGCCGACGCCGACGCCGAGTACGCCGCGGTCATCGAGATCGACCTGGCCGACGTCAAGGAGCCTGTGCTCTGCGCGCCGAACGACCCGGACGATGCCCGCCTGCTGTCCACCGTTGCCGGTGACAAGATCGACGAAGTGTTCATCGGTTCGTGCATGACCAACATCGGTCACTTCCGCGCTGCCGGCAAGCTCCTGGACAAGGTCAAGGGTGGTATCCCGACCCGCCTGTGGCTGGCCCCGCCAACCAAGATGGACGCCCACCAGCTGACCGAGGAAGGCTACTACGGCATCTACGGCAAGGCCGGTGCGCGCATGGAAATGCCAGGCTGCTCGTTGTGCATGGGTAACCAGGCACGTGTGCAGACCGGTTCGACCGTGGTCTCCACCTCGACCCGTAACTTCCCGAACCGCCTGGGCGATGCCACCAACGTGTACCTGGCCTCGGCCGAGCTGGCCGCGGTCGCTTCGATCATCGGCAAGCTGCCGACCGTCGAAGAGTACATGCAGTACGCCAAGGACATCGACAGCATGGCTGCCGACGTGTACCGCTACCTGAGCTTCGACCAGATCGCCGAGTTCCGCGAAGCGGCCGCCAACGCCAAGATCCCGGTGGTGCAAGCCTAAGGTTCTAGCGTTGTAGAAAGAACGCCGCGTATTCCACGATACGCGGCGTTTTTTATTGCCTGCGATCCGCTGGCGGCGCTCAGCCCTCTTCATGCCCGAGCAACAGGGACAGCAAGGCCGAGGCCGTACTGATCAGCGCCGTTGCCAGGAATGCGGCCTGGTAGCCAGCCAGTTCCGCGGCCTGCGACAGCACGGCTCCCCCGGCGCTGCGCAATCCGACCCCATGGGCCAGGGCCACCAGCGACGCCAGGCCAATGGCCCCACCCAACTGCCGTGCGGTATTTTGCAGGCCGGCTGCCAAGCCTGAATCCTTCTGCGGTATGCCCGACAACACGGCCTGGGTCGCACTCATCAGGGTAAGACCACATCCTATCCCCACGAGCGAGGTCGGCAACAACAGGTCTACCAGCATCGACGGCTGCGCCGGCAACCCATGGAGCCAAGCCAGGCCGGCTGCCGAGGTCAACCCGCCCACCAGCGGCAACCGCTTGAACCCCGCCTCCCGCAAACGCCGGGACAGCATCGCGGCCACCGCCAGGGTCAAGGCCAGGGGCAACATCGCCAGGCTAGTATCCCAGGCATCGAACCCGACGATCCGCTGCAGTGCCTGGGACAGGAAGTAGGTGGAACAGGTCAGTACCGCGCCGAGCCCACCGATCATCAGCATGCCGATGGGTACGTTGCGCAGGCGCAGGACCTCCAGCCGTACCAGCGGCTCCCGGGCCCGGCGTTGCACCATGATGAACACCGGCAATGCCACCCCCGCCACCACCAGGGCCAGTTGTACCGACGGTTCACTCCAACCATCGTGGGTCGCCTGGGCCAGGGCGAAGATCAACGCTCCCAGCGCCAGGGTAAGGGACACCGCGCCGGGTACATCGAGGGCCTGCCCACGACTGTCGGCACTACGCGGGTTGAGAAAAACCCAGACAATGGCCATCAGCAGCACCCCCGCCGGTACATTGACGAACATCACCCAGCGCCAGCCCCACAAACTGGTCAACACACCACCGGCCACCACGCCGAACGCCGAGCCCATGGCCGCACAAGCCGCCCAGAGGCCAATCGCCCGTTCCCGCCCAGCGCCTTGGGGATGCCCGGCCATGATCACCGCCAGTGGCGAGGTGGCCAGGGCCGCCGCCGCGAAGCCTTGCACGGCACGGGCCGCCAGCAGCATCGGGGCGCTATTGGCCAGGCCCGCAGCCAGGCTGGCAGCGCTGAACAACGCCAACCCCCACAACAGAACGGCCCGCCGGCCATAGAGATCGCCGGCCCTGGCCGCGAGCAACATGAAGCCGCCCAGCAGCAACAAATAGACGTCCACCACCCACTGCAACTGTACGCTCGACAGCGCCAGGTCCTGGCGCATGGCAGGCAGGGCGATGTTCACGATGGCGCCATCCATGACCACCATGAAGGCACACAGGCAAGCCACCAGCGTGGCAACCCAGGAAGGGGTTCCGCGCCTGAGCAAGGCCGGCGCGGGAGACAGGGAAAGCGATGACATGAGAACTCCTCGAAAGACGGGGCAAGCCAACTCTGCCTGCCCACAGGACGTGTGGACGTCATTCTGTGCCCTGCAGCACAATGCAGCGGTAACGGCAAACACCCAGAAAATAGTGAAAAGTGCTCAACATGACTGCCCAGGATGCCAGCTCCCGGATCGATCTCAGCGAATGGTGCGAAGGGCCGGACATCATCGCTCTACGGGGCGATGACACCCCCCAGGCCGAATTCCGCCTTGGTACCCGGGAATACGACTGGCACCAGCATGCTCGCGGACAGGTGTTCTGCGTGGAGACCGGGCTGATCCAGGTGCGCACCGCCCATGGCGCCTGGTCGTTGCCACCCCAGCGCGCCGGCTGGATTCCCCCGCAGGTCCCCCATCAGATCCGCGTCAGCGGGGCCATGACCGGCTGGAGCCTGCTGCTGTCACCCAAGGCCTGCCAGCCGTTGAGCGCCACGCCCTGCGTACTGGGCACTGGCGAGGTACTGCGGGCCTTGGTGCAACGTGCCGCCAGTTGGGATCCCCTCGCACCACTGACCAAGGAGCAGGCGCGTATCGCCGCGGTGCTACTGGATGAATTGCGCCATGCACCCCATCAGTCGCTGCACTTGCCGATGCCCAGCGAACCGCGTCTGCTGAAAATCGCCCAGGCGATCCTGGACAATCGCCACAGCACCTGGACCCTAAAGGACTGGGCCCATTGGGGAGCGATGTCGGCCAGTACCCTGCGTCGCCTGATGCTGGCGCAAACCGGCCTGGGCTTCGCCCAATGGCGCCAGCAAGCGCAATTGGCCCAGGCCCTGGAAATGCTCGCCCACGGTGCCCGGGTCAGCCAGGTCGCGGATGCACTGGGCTACGCCTCGGCGAGTAATTTCATCGCCATGTTCCGCCGCGCCTTCGGCGACTCGCCAGGGCACTACTTCACCACCCGAGCCACCCCTGAACGAGAAGCGCAACGGCGCCGAGCCTCTGGCATTTGCGCCTGAACGCAGGAGGCAGTCCCTGGGCCGCCGTCAATGCAACCGGGTCGCTAGATCGTCGAGTCATCGACATCGCTCGCCCCGGGTTGATCGTGGCGCCTGGAATAGCGTCGCGGCGAGACCCGGGTCCACTCCTTGAACGCCCGGGAGAATGTCGCCTGGTCGGAATAGCCCAGGTCCTGGGCCACTGCCGAAAGCGACATGTCGCAAGCCTGGAGCAGGTTTTGCGCCTTCGCCTGGCGCACCTCCTTTAGCAGGCTGCGAAAGGAGCTCCCCTCTTCGACCAGGCGCCTGCGCAAGGACCGTGAGGAAAGGTCCAGCGCGGCGGCAATCGAATCGCAATCCACCGCAGTCCGGCCCAGTCGGCGGGCGATCAGTTCGCGGGCTTGCATGGCCAGCCCCCTGGTCGTGGTGTTTTCCGGCCCCAGCAAATCCAGCAGGTGGCGTTCCAGGACGCGTTTGAAGCCGATATCCTGCCCGCCTGCGGCACGGGAGAACGGGCGTTCGAGATCGCTGTTGAGCACCACCAATTGGTTGGCGCCCTGGTGGCCGCGCACCGGCGCCTTGAAAAAACGCTCCAGGTGCTGCTCCCGGCCAGCTGTCGAGTGCTCGAAATGCACTTGCACCGGCGCCCATTGCGTCGTCAGCAGTTGCTTGATCAAGCCTACGATCCCGGACAGGGTGAATTCCGCATCCTGGCGGCGCGGCCAGATACCCGGTTCCTGGATCCGATAGCTCAAGACACTCACCTGCGGGCCGCGAACCAGCTCCATCGACGAGCGGGTCTGCCAGCGCATCTGGAACTTCATGACGCAGTCCAGGGCATCGTCCAGGTTGGCGCAAGCCTTGAACAGGGTATGAAAAGGTCCCAGCTCCTCGAGCCCGAACTGCGTTCCCATGTCCAGGCCGAGAAAAGGCCGGTCGAACCTTTGCGCCGCCTGCTCGATCAACGACACATAGCGCCCCAGTGCTATGCGCTCATAGGGTGTCGCAGCCTGGGATCGGTAGAGGCCGTGCTCACGTAACAACGGATCCAGCCGCCGGCCCACATTGGCCAGGGCCTTGAGCAGCGTGATCAGGTACAGGGTACGGATCGTCGCCTGTTCACCGGCATCCGGACGGCACTCATGAGTTGCCTCAAGCAGTTCCTTCATACGCATCCCACCTCGCAGGCCATCCTGGCGTTAGTCGATCGCGCCCTCCTCCTATCGGCCTGGCCCTACCGGCACACAGCGCAGGGACATCAGTTTCCGCTCTTTCTCGCAGGCTGCCAGAACCGAATCGGTGTTGGCCGATTCTGCAAATTCTGCATCCGGTTTTGCAATTTACCGCGGTTCTGGCCCGCGGCAAGATCCGCCCAACAACAACAACAACAACAACAACAACAACAACAACAACGCCTGAAAGGATGTGAGAGATGAACGCCTCGACGAAGATCGACTTTGTTTATCTGTCCGAACCGGACATGGTCCGGGCCGGTGTGACCGACATGCCCAGCTGCGTGGACACCATCGAAGAAGTGTTCAGCCTGCTCTATCGCAACGACTACCGCATGGCAGGCGCCAACAATAGCTCCCATGGCGCACTGATGGTGTTCCCCGAGAACTCCCCCTTTCCCGATATGCCCAAGCCCACCGCCGACCGCCGCTACATGGCGATGCCAGCCTATCTGGGAGGGCGTTTTCGCATGGTTGGCATGAAATGCTACGGCTCCAATGCCGAGAACCGCGACAAGGGCCTGCCCCGCTCGATCCTGATGTTCATGCTCAATGACCCCGATACCGCCGCTCCGCTGGCCTTCATGTCGGCCAACCTGTTATCGGCTTACCGAACAGGTGCCGTGGCCGGTGTTGGTGCCCGGCACTTGGCGCGCAAGGAGTCCCGGGTGGTGGGGATCCTCGGCCCGGGCGTCATGGCCCGGACCTCGCTGGCCGCCTTCATGGCGGTATGCCCGCACATCGACACGGTGAAGATCAAGGGACGTGGTCAACACAACCTCCAGGCCTTCCTGGCCTGGGTAGCCGAGACCTTCCCGCAGATCACCCGGGTGCAAGTGGTCGACAGCCTGGAAGCGCTGGTACGCGACAGCGACATCGTGACCTTCTGCGCCTCCGGCGTGGTCAGCGACCCTTCGACCTACCCCACGGTCCAGCGCGAGTGGCTACGGCCCGGAACCTTCTTGTCTATGCCGGCCACCTGCAACATGGACCAGGCCATGGAGGCCGCGAACATTCGCAAGGTCCTGGACCACACCGCGCTCTACGAGGCCTGGTACGACGAAGTGCCCAAACCGTCCCACGCCACTGTCCCGATGATCGGCATGCGCTTCATGGACCTGCTCGCCGCAGGCGGGATGCGACGCGAGCAGCTCGAGGACCTGGGCGCGATTGTCGCTGGCCAGGCGCCTGGCCGGCGTTCCGAGGACGACATCATCATGCTGTCCGTGGGCGGCATGCCCGTAGAAGACGTGGCCTGGGGCACGGTGGTCTATCGCAATGCCCTGGAGCGCGGAATCGGCGTCAGGCTCAACCTGTGGGAGCAGCCCGCCCTGCGCTGAGGCCGGGACGCGAGCAGCAATCCGAGTGATATCCAAGCTGAAGGAGACGAGTCGTGGCGCCCCTGATCACCCCGGTCCAGACCTCGCTGGACCTGCCCGAAGCGACCACCGTGGTGGTCATAGGCGGCGGCATCATCGGCCTGGTCGCCGCCCTGGTCCTGGCCGAACGCGGCACGCCCGTGGTCGTGCTGGAAAAAGGCCGGATCGCTGGCGAACAGTCCTCGCGCAACCAGGGCTGGATTCGCAAGATGAGCCGCTCGGCGCCCGATGTCCCGCTGGCCATGGCCGCCGATTCGCTATGGGACGGCCTGGCGGCACGGGTCGGCGCCGATGTCGGCTACCGCCGCGCCGGCATCCTGTACCTGGCCCGCAACGACTCCGACTTGGCCATGCACCAGGGCTGGCTCGATTCGGTACGGGACCTGGCGCTGGACTCGCGCCAGATCAGCGCATCGCGCATCGCGACCCTGGTGCCGGGCGGCAGCGGTCACTGGGCAGGCGGCCTTTACACACCTTCGGACGGACGCGCCGAACCGACCCTGGCGGCCAGCGCGATCGCCCGTGCGGCCATGGCACAGGGTGCCGTGATCGTCGAGCACTGTGCAGTACGGACCCTGTCGCTGGCCGCCGGCAGGATCGCCGGGGTCGTCAGCGAACGCGGCGAGATCCGCTGCGAGCAGGTGCTGCTGGCGGGCGGCCTGTGGTCGCGACGTTTTCTCGGCAACCTGGGCATCGACCTGCCGACCTTGCCCTTGGTGGCCTCGATCCTGCGGACCGCGCCTCTGCAAGGCCCCTGTGATATCACCGTGGGCGCCCCGGACTTCTCGTTTCGCAAACGCCTGGACGGTGGCTTCACCATCAGCCATCGCGGCATCCTGAGCGCACCGCTGACGCTCGACAGCCTGTTGCTAGGGCGGCGTTACCTGGGCGCGCTGCGCGGACAATGGCAAAACCTGCAACCGTCCATCGGCCGCGAGCTGTTCGACGATCTCCTCCTGGGACGACGCTGGCGAGCCGATCAGGTATCGCCTTTCGAACGGGTACGAACCCTGGACCCACCTGCCGACCCCAGGGTGAACGCCGAAGCACTGCGCAACCTGGCCGCGGCATGGCCGATGTTCAAGGACGCCGTGGTGAAGCAAGCCTGGAGCGGCGCGCTCGATGTCACCCCCGACTCGCTACCGGTGATCGGCCCTGTCGCGAAGATTCCCGGCCTGACCTTGGCCAGCGGCTTCTCGGGCCACGGCTTCGGCACGGCGCCAGCGGCCGGGCAACTCGCCGCCGACCTGATCTGTGCCACCCGGCCCGTGGTCGATCCGAGGCCTTATCGACTTGAGCGCTTCTAGCCCTCCACGGCAGCTGGCCGAAACCCGGCGCCCGAGATGACAACGCCGCCGGGGCTGGGCAGCACCGGCGGCGTTGGTTTCAACTATTGTGTAGCGCCAGACAATCCCGGCTTCAGGAGGCCAGCGAGTACACCAGTGCGGTGATGGCCACCAGGCCCACCAGGGTCACGAACACGTTGGACGCCTGGCCGCGATAGCGGGCCATGGCCGGCACCTTGCGGATGGCGTACATCGGCATCAGGAACAGGATGGCCGCGATCACCGGGCCGCCCAGGGTCTCGATCATGCCCAGGATACTCGGGTTCAAGGTCGCCACCGCCCAGCAGATCACCAGCATGAAGGCCGCGGTCACCCGATCCAGGGTCTTGGCGCCCGGGCGCCGGCCACTCTTGACGATCAAGCCCTTGAGGCCTTCGCTGGCCCCGATGTAGTGGCCCAGGAACGACTTGGCGATGGCCACGAATGCGATCAGCGGCGCAGCGAAGGCGATGGTCGGGTTGCTGAAGTGGTTGGCCAGGTAGGACAGGATCGACAGGTTCTGCGCCTTGGCTTCGGCCAGTTGGGCCGGCGACAGGGTCAGCACGCAGCTGAAGACGAAGAACAGCACCATGGCCACCATCAGCAGGTGGGCGCGGGACAGGATCTGCGAGCTGCGCTGCTCCGCGTGCTGGCCGTAGCGGCGCTTCTGGTCCACGGCGAAGGCCGAGATGATCGGCGAGTGGTTGAAGGAGAACACCATCACCGGAATCGCCAGCCACAGGGTATGCAGGAAGGCCGATGGCGCCGGGATGTCGCCGGCGGCGGCGAGGATACCGCCGTTCCAGTGCGGGATCAGGAACACCGCCAGGAACAGCAAGGCGACGATGAACGGGTAGACCATCAGGCTCATGGCCTTGACGATCACTTGCTCGCCACAGCGCACCACCGCCAGCAGGCCGAGGATCAGCACCAGCGACAGCACCGCGCGCGGCGGCGGGACGATGTGCAGCTGGTGCTCCATGAAGCTGCCGACGGTGTTGGTCAGGGCCACGCTGTAGATCAAGAGGATGGGGAAGATGGCGAAGAAATAGAGCAAGGTGATCAGGGCCCCGGCCTTGATCCCGAAATGTTCCTCCACCACTTCGGTGATGTCGGCGCCGTCACGTCCGGAGAGCACGAAGCGGGTCAGGCCGCGGTGCGCGTAGAAGGTCATGGGGAAGGCCAGCAACGCCAGGATCAGCAACGGCCAGAAGCCGCCGAGGCCAGCGTTGATGGGCAGAAACAGGGTACCGGCACCAATGGCGGTGCCGAACAGGCCCAGCATCCAAGTGGTGTCTTGGCGATTCCAGCTGCTCAGGGTCGCTGGGGCCGCCGTTTCAAAGCGTTGATCAACGCTGTTGGCCTGATCATTCATCCGGTGGGATCTCCACATTCCGGTCGTTTGCCGTTGGCTCGAAGGCGCGTCGGAATACCCGACAGACAGAACCCCGAGCCAACAGAGGGGGCGCGATTGTCCGGGATTCCAAGGGCGCTGCATAGACTCAGCGGAGGAATGGCACCTGCGTTGCAGCAATAATGTCCGTTTTTGTCGCAAGGCGTCTGGCCCGGCCCTCTCCCTGGTCCTGCGGCTTTTTCGCAGGTGCCGAACGGCCCGTCAAAGCGACTTATCGCCTCATCCCCGGCGAATCCAGGCTCACCTGCGCCTGCATTGACAGGCGTCGGCGACGAACGGCATGATCGGACCCATGAATGCCTATCCGCTCATCCCCACCACCTACACCACGACTGCCTCCGGCGGGTCGTGTGGTGGCTGTGCAGGATGAAGCGAGCACAGTGACAACCAAGGCCCCGCCAGCAATGGACGGGGCCTTTTGTTTCTCCGTCCGGCTGGCACAACAAGGAGAGACAAGATGCCTTTACCCAACGCCAAGCGCGCCCTGCTGGTCATCGACATGCAGGTCGGACTGTTCAACGGACCGGACAAGCCCTACCAGCGCGAACAGGTCCTGGACAACATCAACCAACTGATCCGCCGCGCCCGCCAGGCCGCAGCGCCGATCTTCGCCATGCGCCATACCGGCGCCGCCGACTCGCCCATCGCCGCCGGCAGTCCGTTCTGGCAGTTGCTGCCGACCCTGGAGGTGGACGAGCAGCAAGACTGCGTACTGGACAAGACCCGCCCCAACTGCTTCACCGGCACCGGGCTGGCCGAGCGCCTGCACCAGGCCCAGGTCACTGAGCTGGTGATCGTCGGCATGAAGACCCAGTACTGCGTCGATGCCACCTGCCGTGCCGCCGGCGACCTGGGCTTTACCGCACTGCTGGTGGCGGATGCCCACACCTGCATGGACACCCCATGTCTGGGGGCGCGCAAGATCATCGATCATCACAACACCACCCTGGACGGCACCTTCGTCACCCTCGCCGCGACCGCCGACGTCGCCTTCTGATCCGGCCCTCACTGCCCGGGACGCGCCGATCGCGGCGCCACTCCCCGGCAACGGCTGTTCCGGGGATTGCCAAAGGCCCGGCTAATGCGCACCCTTGAGCCTTCGCCATCGTCTGACGGGAGTTGCCCATGACTGTTGCCGGCTTCGTGCTCTACAGCCTTGATCCACAGGCATTGGCGCGGTTCTACAGCGCACTGCTGGACTGGCCCGTCAGCGAGCGACAGCCCGACTACCTGCAACTGCAACACCAGGGCATGGAGCTGACGCTGATCCAGGTACCGGCGGCGATCGCCGCGCGCATCGTCCTGCAAGATCCTCCCCTGCCCCGCAGCGACTCTGCCTGCAAGCCGGTGTTCTGGATCAGCGACCTGGATCAGGCCCGGCAACGCGCCGCCCGTGCCGGCGGGCGGCTGTACGAACCCGAACGCGAATGGCAGTTCAAGGGCGCCAGGGTCTGCGACGGCATCGATCCGGAAGGCAATATCTTCCAGTTGCGGCAAACCCTGCCTCGATAACCCAAGGAGTTCGCCATGCCCGCCACCGTCCTGGTCCTGATTGAAAATTTCAACGCCTACCTGCCACGGCTCGAAGCGCTGGGCTTTGCGCTGATCCTGGCCCAGACGCCCGCTGCCCGGGCCCGGGCGATCGCCGACCACGCCGGGCAGATCGACGCCGTGCTGACCCGCGGCCCCCTGGGCCTGAGTGCACAGGAAATCGATGCCCTGCCTCGGCTGCAGATCATCTGCGTGATTGGCGCCGGCTACGAGCAGGTGGACCTGCAAGCGGCGAGCAACAGGGGGATTGCCGTGACCACTGGCGCCGGGATCAATGCCTCGTCGGTGGCCGACCACGCCCTGGCACTGCTGTTGGCTCTGGTGCGTGGCATCCCCCAGGCTGACGCGGCGGTACGCCAGGGGCATTGGCCGAAAGTCACACGCCCATCATTGACCGGCATGCACCTGGGCATCCTCGGGCTCGGCGCGGTGGGCCAGGCCATCGCCCGGCGCTGTGCCCTGGGCCTGGACATGCAGGTCAGCTATCACGGCCGCCAGCCGCGACCGGAGCAGCCCTATCGTTTTTGCCCGACCCTGCTGGAACTGGCCCGGGACGTCGACCTGCTGATGATCGCCACCCCTGGTGGCGCCGAGACCCGGCACCTGGTGGACCACGAGGTGCTGGCGGCCCTGGGGCCCGAGGGTTTCCTGGTGAATGTGGCGCGGGCCAGCGTGGTGGACACCGAGGCCCTGCTGCTGGCGCTGGAGCAACGTCGGCTCGCCGGTGCGGCCCTGGACGTGTTCGACGCCGAACCTGAGGTGCCGGAACGCCTCAAGCGCCTGGACAACGTGGTGCTCACCCCCCATGTCGCCGGACTGTCGCCCCAGGCCAGCCGCGACACCGTGGACATGGTCGGGCGCAACCTGCTGGCCCACTTCAGTGGCCAGCCGTTGCTGACCCCGTTGGCCCTGCCGCTGCCCAGCCACAGCTGAATCCCGGCTGACGGCTATGCTCCCTGGGGCGATTCAAACGCCTGTATCAAAAACAATGATTGCCCGGCAACACTCGCACCTATAAAGGCCCGCCAAGATTGTGGGGGGCCAGCGGGCACATTAGATTAGTCAATGATCTCTGGCCTCCAGAATAAGCAGAAGGGATAAGCATGGCGCTTACAGACCAGTCCACCCGCACCCGCTCGGGTGAAGAACTCGACGCCGCTCTGATCGACCCATACCTCAAGGCGCAGATTCCCGGCCTGACCGGCACGCCGCGGATCAGCCAGTTCCCCGGCGGTGCCTCGAACCTCACCTACCTGCTGGAATACCCCGAGCAGGAATTCGTCCTACGCCGCCCGCCTTTCGGCCACAAGGCCAAGTCGGCCCACGACATGGGCCGCGAGTTCCGCATCCTCAACCAACTCAAGGACGGCTTCCCGTACTGCCCCAAGGCCTATGTGCACTGCACCGACGAATCGGTGATCGGGGCCGAGTTCTATGTCATGGAACGGGTCAAGGGCATCATCCTGCGCTCCGACCTACCAGCGGAACTGAACCTCGACGCCAGCCACACCCAAACGCTGTGCAAGAGCTTCATCGACCGCTTCGTCGAGCTGCACCGGGTCGACTACCAGGCCTGCGGCCTGGGCGACCTGGGCAAGCCCGAAGGTTATGTGCAGCGCCAGATCAAGGGCTGGAGCGACCGCTACGAGAAGGCCCTGACCCCCGATGCCCCGCAATGGGACGTGGTCAAGGCCTGGCTCAACGACAAGATGCCCGCCGACCATCCGACCTCGAGCATCGTGCATAACGACTACCGCTTCGACAACGTGATCCTCGACCCGCAGAACCCGATGCAGATCATTGGCGTGCTGGACTGGGAACTGACCACCTTGGGCGATCCGCTGATGGACCTGGGCAACACCCTGGCCTACTGGATCGAGGCCAGCGACCCGGGGCCGGTGCAACTGATGCGCCGCCAGCCGAGCAACGCCCCGGGCATGCTCAGCCGCCAGCAGTTCGTCGACTACTACGCCGAACGCTCCGGCATCCAGATCGGCAACGTCGACTTCTACTACACCTACGGCCTGTTCCGCCTGGCCGGCATCGTGCAGCAGATCTACTACCGCTTCTACCACGGCCAGACCCAGGACAAACGCTTCGCGCAGTTCATCCACATGAACAAGCTGCTGGAGCAGATGAGCCTGCAAGTCATCGGCAAATCCAGCCTCTGAGTGCGCCCCGGCGCCTGACCGCCCAACAAGGAAAAACCATGTCCAAGACTCAGTTGTTCGACCTCGACGGCAAGATCGCATTCGTTTCCGGCGCCAGCCGTGGCATCGGTGAGGCCATTGCCAAGCTGCTGGCCCAGCAAGGCGCCCATGTGATCGTCTCGAGCCGCAAGCTCGAAGGCTGCCAGCAAGTGGCCGAGGCCATCGTCGCCGCCGGCGGCAAGGCCACCGCCATCGCCTGCCACATCGGTGAAATGGAGCAGATCCAGCAGGTGTTCGCCGCCATCCGCGAGCAGTTCGGGCGCCTGGACATCCTGGTCAACAACGCCGCCACCAACCCACAGTTCTGCAACGTGCTGGACACTGACCTGGGCGCCTTCCAGAAGACCGTGGACGTGAACATCCGCGGTTATTTCTTCATGTCGGTGGAAGCCGGCAAGCTGATGCGCGAGCACGGTGGCGGCAGCATCATCAACGTGGCTTCGATCAACGGCGTATCGCCGGGGCTGTTCCAGGGCATCTACTCGGTGACCAAGGCCGCGGTGATCAACATGACCAAGGTCTTCGCCAAGGAATGCGCACAGTTCGGCATCCGCTGCAACGCCCTGCTGCCGGGCCTGACCGACACCAAGTTCGCCTCGGCGCTGGTCAAGAACGACAGCATCCGCAACGCCGCCCTGGCGCAGATCCCGCTCAAGCGCGTGGCCGACCCGAGCGAGATGGCCGGCGCGGTGCTCTACCTGGCCAGCGACGCTTCCAGCTACACCACCGGCACCGCGCTGAACGTGGATGGCGGTTTCCTGTCCTGAGCGAGCTGCGCCGTACAAAAAGGCAGCCTGCGGGCTGCCTTTTTCATGCCTGGCACGAGCCTGTAGGAGCAACCGGTGAACGCTCGATAGCGCGCGATGAACCCGAGACGCCGCGTTCCGTCCGGCAATCCAAGTCATCGTTAACGACCCTCGCGAGCAAGCTTCGCTCCTACAGGGGCGCACAAAAAGAATATTTATTCTCTACATTGAAATATGAGAATTTTTATTCCATAAATAGCCGTCCCTACCACAACAACTCTAAAGGTGCGGCGATGGATGAACTGGGCGTTGGGCTGATCGGAACCGGATTCATGGGGCGCGCCCACGCCCTGGCTTTTCGCAGTGTCGGTGCGGTATTCGAACTGCCGGTGCGCCCGCGCCTGGCGGCCCTGGCGGATGCCGATGGGCAACGCGCCGCGCACTGTGCCAGGGCCTGGGGATTCGCCCAAGCCCACGCGGATTGGCGCCAGTTGATCGATGACCCGCAGGTCGGCCTGGTGGCGATCACCACCCCCAATCACTTGCACTTTCCCATGGCCATGGCGGCCCTGGCGGCGGGCAAGGCGGTGTACTGCGAAAAACCCCTGGCCGTGACCAGCGAACAGGCCCGGCAGATGCATCAAGCCGCACAGGCGGCCGGGGTGGTGACCCGGGTCGGCTACAACTACCAGCACAATCCGTTGATCGTCCTGGCCCGCGAGCTGATCGGCAATGGCGAGCTGGGGCAACTGGTGAGTTTCCAGGGCGAATTCAGCGAAGACTTCATGGCCGATCCGGACTCACCCTGGACCTGGCGCTGTGACCCACAACAGGCGGGCGGCGCCCTGGCGGACCTGGGCAGCCACCTGCTGGCCATGGCGCGTTTTCTCATGGGGCCGGTGGCCGCCGTGTGCGCCGATACCCACACCGTGCATCAGGAGCGCCCCATTCGGGCCGGCGCCCCTGAACGCCGCGCCATCACCGTGGACGACCAGGCCCATGCGCTGCTGCGCTTCGCCAATGGCGCCCGGGGCAGCGTGAGCAGCAGTTGGATCAAGCACGGCTACAAGAACCACTTGGCCTTCGAGATCAGCGGCACCCTGGGGACCCTGGCCTTCGATCAGGAGCGCCTGAACGAACTGCGCCTGTATTGGGCCGGCCAACCGGGTTTCCAGCGCCTGCTGGCCGGTCCGTCCCTGCCCGGCTACGCGGCCTTCAGCCCGGCGCCGGGGCACCAGCTGGGCTACAACGAACTCAAGACCCTGGAAGTGCAGGAGCTGCTCATGGCGATGTGCGGCCAGGGGCGGGACGGCACCGACTTCCAGGAAGCCTGGGAAGTGGAACGGCTGGCGGCCGCGATCCGCCTCGCCGCCCGGGAGCAACGCTGGATCACCTTGTAACCGCTGCCGGACCAGATCGAGGCCTTCATCACGCCAAGCCAAATGCCCTCCAGCGCCTACAACAGCGCCGCCAGGCGTACGGCCAGGGCCTTGGCTTGCAGGGCCACATCGGTGACCGCGGTGCTTTCCCACCACAGGCCGCGCAATGGCGGGCCCATGGCGAACAGGCGTTCACCGGCCCGGCCCTGGGCGTCGTGCACCGCGCCGTCGGGCTCGGCACTGATGCCCAGGGCCAACGGCCCCGGTTGCACCAGGCCCCGGGCCAGGAGCTGCCGGGGCAAGGGCCGGTCCACCCGGCGCCAGTCGTACTCGATGCCACTGGAGTTGATCAAGGCATCGCCCGACACCCGCGTGCTTTCCCGGCTGCCGCGATAGCGCAAGCGAATCGCCAGGCGGCCCTCGCTGTCCGGCTCCAGCCCCTGGTAGCTGGCGGCATGGATACGCAAACGGCCCTGGGCATGCAGGCGCCTCACCAGCTCATCGCTCAAGGGCGGCGAACGATGGTGATGGCTCTCCCACCAGGGTCGTACATGCCGCACGAACTGGCGGCGCTGGCAATCGCTGGCCTGGCTCCACAAGCGCGGGATATGCGCCCGCACCGTGTCCAATGGCGCTTGCCAGTCGATGCCCTGGGCCAGGGCCTGGCGGCACTGGCGGCGCAGCTCGTGGAGCAATTGCCGGGGGCTGCGGATAGCCGGGTCCTGGTCCAGGAAATCGACCCAGGCCGGCGGCTGGCGCCGCACATGGGGCAGCAGCCCGTGGCGGGAAAACACGTCGATGGGACCGCGGTGCCCTGCCTGCTCCAGGGACACGACGGCGTCCACCATGGTCAGCCCAGAACCGATGATCAGCACCCTGGACATCGGGTCCAGGCGCGCCATGGCGCTTACATCCCAAGGGTCCAGGGCGGCAGCGTTGAGGCCGCTGGAATGGGTCTGCCGGGTACGGGCGGCGGGGAACATGCCCGTGGCCAGTACCGCCAGCGCGCCCTGCAGTTGGCGCCCATCGGCCAGGACCAGCGAAATCCCGCCGTCCTTATGCTGCAGGTCCACCACCTCACTGCGCACATGTTCCACCGAGGAGCCCTGCTCCAGGCCCAGCGCCCGGGCCTCGGCCAAACGCTGCTGGACATAGACCCCGAACAGCCCCCGGGGCGGAAAGAGCTCGCTGATGGGCACCGGCTGGAGGGCCGACTCGGGCCAGCCGCCTTCGGCGATATGCCGGGTCAGCCACTGGGTCAGGTCGTCGGGGTTGTCCGGGTCGATGCTCATGCGCGCCGCGTTGCCGTTGAGCGTATGGCCCAGCTCGGTGGCGCTGTAGGCCTCGCCCCGGCCCAGTTCGGCCCGGGGCTCGATCACCAGGATGCGACGCCGCCCCGGCTGGCGCAGCAGTTGCGCGGCCAGCGAGGCGCCACTGAGGCCGCCGCCGATGATCAGGATCTCGGCATCGCGGGGGGCAGGGTCCGGTTGCCCGGTAGGGGTCTGCTTCATGAAGTGCTCGCGGTCAGGGTTGGCCGGGACTCTGGTCCCGGGTGGGCATGGGCGTTCCCGTGCAGCAGGGTAATGCCTGGCCCGGCACCGGGAACATCCCCCGGTACGATGATAGGCGCGCCAAGGGCCCTGGTCCGCCAGGCAATACCAAAGTAGGACGGGCTGCCGTGCGCTATGGCGGGCGACGTTCGAGCCCGGCGATCCAACCCGGCAGCGCCCCCGGGGATTGGGCCGGCTGCCACACGCAACGCAGGCGGCCAACACCCAGCAAGCGCCGTGCCTGGCGTTCGAGCAACCATGCCAGGACATGGTGTGGTTGGCCTGCGGGCCAAGCCCAGAAACGACGCCAGCCGGCCAACAGGGCCGCAAGTTGGTCCTGCAGGCCCTGCTGGCCCTGGGGGGACAGCAGCAAGTCGCTGGGGGCCATTTCCCGCCGGTCGCGGGCCGCCGAACCCGGGCTTTCGGGAAAAGCCAGGCTGTGCCCGCTACCCAGCCAGTGTTCGAGCAGCACCTCCAGGCCGCCCTGCCAGCAGGTCCCCTCCTCGCTCCACAATTGCACCGCCGCATGAGACCAGCGCCGACGCCCCTGGCGCCGCGAACCATCGGCGCCTCCCAGCAGTTGGCTGAAGCTCAGCCAGGAGGGATGCGTGCTCCGGGGCAGGTCCCCGGGAGCGCTGACGATCAACAACCGTGGAGCCGGACCGCGGTGCACGGCGGCCTGCCAGCGAGCCCATTGCCGGCCGCTGCCGATGAACACATGGCTGGGCCGCAGGCGCCACAGGGATTGACGCAAGGCCTCGCTGGGCAGCTGGTCGTCGAGGCTCGCCACCTCGGCCCCCAGGCTCCGGGCCGCCAGGGCCAGGAGCAGCAGGTCAGGCTCGAATGGTCCACTCAACAGCAACCGCGACTGGCTACCCAGGCCATGCTGGCGCAAGCCGTCGGCCAGGCGCTCGGCATCGCGCAGTACATCGATCCAGCGCCAGCCATGCCAACGGCCCCGGCGCTTGTGGCGCAGGGCATTGGCCAACGGCCGCACCCGGGCCCAGTGTCGCAGCGACTCGTACCTGTCCATGACCGCTCCCTGGCCTCCTGTAACCGCTGGCGCAGTCTGCGAACTACCGCCGCTGCGCGACCGACCGCTGCCGGGCCGCCTCGGCGGCCGCTACCCCCTGGCGTTGCGTGCCGAGGTTGCGCCAGGCGCTGCCCGGATGGCTCTCGGGCAACCTGGGGCCTGCGCCGAACAACTTCTCGCGCAGGGTGCCTGGCGCATAGTCGGTCTTGTACGCCCCGCGCTTCTGCAACTGCGGCACCAGCAGTTCCACTGCGTCGATAAAGGTTTCGTGGGTCAAGGCGTAGGCCAGGTTGAAGCCATCCACGTCGGTTTCCTCGACCCACTCCTGCAACAGGTCGGCCACGGTCTCGGGACCACCGACGAACAACGGGCCGAAGCCGCCGATGCCCACCCAGTCCGCCAGCTCGTGGGGCGTCCAGACCTTGTTCGGGTCCGCCGTGGAGAAGGCTTCCACCGCCGACTGGATGGCGTTGGTGTGCACATGCCGCAGCGGCTCGTCAGGGCGGAAGCGACTGAAATCGATGCCGGTCCAGCCACTGATCAAGGCCATGGCGCCTTCGTAGCTGACCCAGCGCTTGTATTCCTCGAACTTGGCCTTGGCCTGGGCGTCGGTCTCGCCGAGGATCACCGTCTGCAGGTTGAAGATCAGCAGCTTCGACGGGTCGCGCCCGGCCTCGGCGGCGCGACGGCGGATATCGGCCACGGTCTTTTTCAGCAACACCTTCGATGGCGCCGCGACGAATACGCATTCGGCCTGCTCGGCGGCGAACTGCTTGCCCCGGCTGGAGGCCCCGGCCTGGTAGAGCACCGGGGTGCGCTGCGGCGAGGGCTCGCATAAATGGATACCCGGCACCTGGAAGTGCCTGCCCTGGTGGCGGATCTCGTGGATCTTGCTTGGATCGCTGAAGATCCGCCGCTCGCGGTCGCGCAGCACCGCGCCGTCCTCCCAACTGCCCTCCCAGAGCTTGTAGCAGACCTCCAGGTACTCCTCGGCGTAGTCATAGCGGGCGTCGTGTTCGGTCTGGGCCTGCTGGCCGATGTTGCGTGCGCCGCTCTCCAGGTACGAGGTGACGATGTTCCAGCCGGCCCGGCCCTTGGTCAGGTGATCGAGGGTGGAAAGACGCCGGGCGAAAGGATACGGATGTTCGAAGGACAGCGACGCGGTCAGGCCGAACCCCAGGTGTTCGGTGACCAGGGCCATGGGCGGAATCAGTTGCAGCGGATCGTTCACCGGCACTTGGGCCGCCTGGCGGATCGCTGCCTCGCCGTTGCCGTTGTAGACGTCATAGATGCCCAGCACATCGGCGATGAACAGCCCGTCGAACTTGCCCCTCTCGAGGATTCGCGCCAGGTCGGTCCAGTATTCCAGGTCCTTGTACTGCCAGGAGCGGTCCCGGGGGTGGGCCCAGAGCCCGGGCGATTGATGACCGACGCAGTTCATGTCGAAAGCGTTGAGGCGGATCTCACGGGGCATCAGGCAGCCCTCCCGAGCCTTCAGGCAACACGCCATTGAGGCGATAGTTGCCGATCAACCGGTACTTCCAACGCAGCGGGTCGTCCAGGGTCGAGGGCTGCGGGCTGCGCTGGCCGGTGAGTTCGAACTCGGCGTTGCTGGCAGCCAGCAACGCTTCGCCGATGGCGATCGCCGCCTCGGCCAGGGCGACCCGGACCTGGGCCGGGTCCTGCTCCGCGTGCAAGTGGCGCTGGGCACGCTCCTGCAGGGCCGCGGCCACTTCGATGCGGACCTGCAGGTCACCGAAGCGGCTGATCACGTAGGGGTCCTGGCTGGCCTGCGCCAAGCCGCTGCCCGGCCAGGGCCGGGCGTGCTGGCGTACGTAGGCGAGAGTCTGCTGCAACAGGCCTCGAGCCCGCTGCAACTGCTCGGCATTGCGGGCCAGGGCGTCCTGGGGGGTATCGGGTCGGGTCAAGGCATTCATGGGGCTGTCCTTCAGTTCCAGGCGTGGCGGGCCGGCTTGACGCCGTTGAGCAGGAAATTGCCGATCAGGTGGTATTTCCAACGGGCCGGATCGTGCAGGGTGTGGGTCCGGGCATTGCGCCAGTGGCGGTCGAGGTTGTACTTGGCCGATACCGAACGGGTGCCGGCCAGTTCGAACAGCTTGCTGGCCGCGAGCAAGGCGCTTTCGGTGGACAGCACCTTGGCCTGGGCCACCACCAGCGAGGCTTGGGCGACGCTGTCCGCATCCGGGCTGGCCAGGGCCTGGTCGATGGCCTGGGCCGCGCGAGTGAGGATTTCCTCGGCACCGTGTACCCGCCACTCCAGGTCGCCGATGGCCGCGAGGGTGTAGGGATCCTGCCAGCCATGGTCCAGGCCGCTGTCGATCCAGGGCCGGGACTGCCGGGCGTGGAGCTTGGCATCCTCCAGGGCGGCGACGGCGATGCCGGTGTCGACCGCGGCCTGGATCACTTGGGAGATCGGCCCATCGGCGGTGGGCTGGTCGAAGGCACGGTGGGCCGGGATCACCGCGCTGCGCGGCACCTGCACCGCCTGCAGGCTGACCCCGCCACTGGCGGTGGTGCGCTGGCCGAAGCCGTCCCAGCTATCGATTACCGTCAGCCCGGGGTTGTCCCGCTCGATGAATGCGATATGGGCCTGGCCGTCCTCATCCACGGCCACTGCCGGGACGATATGGGCGAACAAGGCACCGGTGCAGTAGAACTTCTGCCCATCGATCCGGGCCTGGTCGCCGTCGAAGCGGATCTGGCTCTGGAAGGCGCCGACATGCTTGCTACCGGCCTCGGAGAAGGCGTTGCCGAAGCGATAGCCCTGCAGCACTTGGCTGAAGTAGCGACGCTTCTGCTCCTCGTTGCCGGTCTGCAACAGGATATCCACCACCCCCAAGTGGTTCTGCGGCAACTGGCCCAGGGACGGGTCGGCGGCGGAGATGATCTTGATCACCTCCACCAGGGTCACATAGGACACCCCGGCACCGCCGTATTCGCGGGGAATGGTGATGCCCCACAGGCCGCTGGCGGAGAACTCGTCCAGCTCGGCCACCGGCAGGCGCCGTTCACGGTCGCGTACCGCGGCGTCCACGGCGAAGCGCCGGGCCAGGTCCCGGGCGATGCTGATGGCTTCGGCATCGCTGCGGATGATATGGGCAGTGCGAGGGGGTTGGGCTGGGGCTGTCATGAGCCAGTTCCGCTTGCTGGTGGTCAGGATCGACACCCGTCGGGTGCCTGCCGCCAGGACCATTGCAGAACTCGTGCCCAGGAATAAAAACGTTCTATTTCAATGAGCTATGAATAAAACCGACAAAGCACTGCAATACAAAACAGGCAAACTGCCCAACCACTGTTGGCAGGCGGACAGTTGTCGCGGAATCAGATCACCACGTTGCGCACGAAGCGCGTGGGCTGGGTGCCATCGTTGCGGTAACCATGGGGCACATGGCTGGCGAACATCAGGAAGTCGCCGCTTTCCAGGCGGCGCTCGGTGTCGCCGAAGAACACCGTCAGGCAACCCTCGAACACATACAGCTGC
This sequence comes from Pseudomonas sp. MSSRFD41, assembly GCF_014230245.1. NCBI lineage: Bacteria > Pseudomonadati > Pseudomonadota > Gammaproteobacteria > Pseudomonadales > Pseudomonadaceae > Pseudomonas > Pseudomonas sp. MSSRFD41. The sequence goes on from NZ_JACKZK010000009.1 coordinate 82,211, forward strand.
TCGCTCCAGCCCTGGGCATCGCACTCGGAGCGGTACTCCTCGCCAGGCTCCAGCTGCCATTCCCACAGCTCCACCTCACGGCGGGCCTCGGCCTTGGACAGCAGCACCGCGCGGCTGCCGGGAATCAGCCCCGCCCAGGCAAGCTCGTTGATACGGCTGGAGTCCCGGGAATCCGGGGCCTGGATCAGGTCGCTGAAGGCCACGCCCAGGGCCTCGGCGACTCGATCCAGGGTCCCGAGGCTGACGTTCTTCTCCCCCGCCTCGATGGCCACCAGCATCCGCCGGCTGACCGCCGACTTCTGCGCCAGGGCACTCTGGCTCAAGCCAGCGGCGTGGCGCAGGCGCCGGACATTGAGGCTGACATGTTGCAGGACCGAAGCCCGATGACTGTTTTCCTTATGCACTCTATTCACTCGCTCCCTGGGCCTGCGCAGTATACTGCCCAATTTCCGGCGCATTGTGCGTCCCCCTCAGGTAGCACGCAAGACCATGACATCCGGGACTTCCAGCACTTCTTTCTACAAGCTCAGCAAGGCCGAGGCCGTACTGGTGCTGATCACCATGATCTGGGGCGGCACCTTCCTCCTGGTGCAACAAGCCATGGGCGTCAGCGGCCCGATGTTCTTCGTCGGCCTGCGCTTCGCCGCGGCCGCCGCCATCGTCGCGCTCTTCTCCTGGTCGCGCCTGCGCGGCCTGACCCTGTTCGAGTTGCGCGCCGGCAGTTTCATCGGGGTTGCCATCATGCTCGGCTACGGCTTGCAGACCGTGGGCCTGCAAACCATCCCCAGCAGCCAATCGGCCTTCATCACCGCGCTGTACGTACCCTTCGTGCCCCTGTTGCAATGGCTGTTCATGGGCAAGCGCCCGGGCTTGCTGCCCAGCCTGGGGATCATGCTGGCATTCACCGGGCTGATGCTGCTGTCCGGGCCCAACGGCGCCTCCCTGGATTTCAGCCCCGGAGAGATCGCGACCCTGATCAGCACCGTGGCGATCGCCGCCGAGATCATCCTCATCAGCAGCTTTGCCGGGCGCGTGGATGTGCGCCGGGTGACGGTGGTGCAACTGGCGGTGACCTCGGTGCTGGCCTTCGCCATGGTGCTGCCCACCGGGGAAACGCTGCCGGAGTTCTCCTGGCTGCTGCTGGTCATCGCCCTGGGCCTGGGAGCCTCCAGCGCGGCGATCCAGGTGGCGATGAACTGGGCACAGCAGAGCGTCTCGCCGACCCGGGCCACGCTGATCTATGCCGGCGAACCGGTCTGGGCCGGGATCGTCGGGCGCATCGCCGGGGAACGCCTGCCCGCCCTGGCCCTGCTGGGCGGGGCGATGATCGTGCTGGCGGTGATCGTCAGCGAGCTGAAGATCAACCGCGGATCGACGCACAGGCCAGAAGCCTCACTGGGCGGTGAGTCGACACCGCCCTGACCCCAGCCACCTACAAGGACGGCGCATCGGGCTCGGGGCTCGACAGCCAGCCCGGGGCGATCAAGGACCCATGGTGCTTGGGCTCCAGCGGCAGCGGATCACCTTCAATTTCGCCCTTGTAATAGAAATAGGCCCGGTAGCGGGCATGCCCCTCCGGCATGGCCTTTTCGTAATACAGCACGGTGCCCGGCGGCAACAGGTAGCGGTGCCCGTCGCCCGGGGGGCCGTCGATGACCAGGGCCTTGCGGGTGCTGATCATCTCCTGGGCCGGCGGGTACAACCGTTCCAGGCCGATGGCCAACACGGCGCCCAGGCAGGTGAACAGCAGGGCAAAGCAGCCACGCCGGAGCAATCGGCGGCTGGTGGTGGTTTTGGCTGGGTGCATCCGTGTCGCTCCTTGTCCGATGAGTTGCGTGGGGGGCAAACCTTGTGCGAACACCCGGCGAACGGGCGAAGCGGGCATTTGTCTCCTACTTTTGAAAGCGCATGTAACATTTCTGATGGCTATCCAGCTGCGCCTGGCGGTTGGTGATCAAGGGCCTGGCACGTATTATGCGTCATACTTTTCTGCAGATTAGAAGCCTATGTCCCTGATAGTTCTACTGCTTCTGCCGTTCATGGGCAGCTGTCTGGCGGCCCTGTTGCCGCACAACGCACGTAATACCGAATCCTTGCTCGCCGGCCTGGTTGCCCTCATCGGCACCCTCCAGGTGGCCCTGCTGTATCCGCAGATCGCCGAGGGCGGGGTGATTCGCGAGGAGTACGCCTGGCTGCCGAGCCTGGGACTGAACTTCGTATTGCGCCTGGACGGCTTCGCCTGGCTGTTTTCGCTGCTGGTGCTGGGCATCGGCACCCTGGTGTCGTTGTATGCGCGCTACTACATGTCGCCCCAGGACCCGGTGCCGCGCTTCTTCGCCTTTTTCCTGGCGTTCATGGGCGCCATGCTGGGCCTGGTGATCTCCGGCAACCTGATCCAGATCGTGTTCTTCTGGGAACTGACCAGCCTCTTCTCGTTCCTGCTGATCGGCTATTGGCATCACCGTTCCGACGCCCGCCGTGGTGCCTACATGGCGCTGATGGTCACCGGGGCCGGGGGATTATGCCTGTTGGCGGGGGTCATGCTGCTCGGCCATGTGGTCGGCAGCTATGACCTGGACCAGGTACTGGCTGCCGCGGACAAGATCAAGGCCCATGCCCTCTACCCTGTCCTGCTTCCCCTGATCCTGCTCGGTGCGCTGAGCAAGAGCGCGCAATTCCCCTTCCACTTCTGGCTTCCCCACGCCATGGCCGCGCCGACACCGGTCTCGGCCTACCTGCACTCGGCGACCATGGTCAAGGCCGGGGTGTTTCTCCTGGCCCGCTTGTGGCCGTCGTTGTCGGGCAGCGAAGAATGGTTCTGGATCGTCGGCGGCGCCGGCGCCTGTACCCTGGTGCTGGGCGCCTATTGCGCGATGTTCCAGAACGACCTCAAGGGCCTGCTGGCCTACTCCACCATCAGCCACCTGGGCCTGATCACCCTGCTGCTGGGCCTGAACAGCCCGCTGGCGGCGGTGGCCGCGGTATTCCACATCCTCAACCACGCCACCTTCAAGGCCTCGCTGTTCATGGCTGCCGGGATCATCGACCACGAGAGCGGCAGCCGCGACATCCGCAAGCTCAACGGCCTGATCAAGCTGATGCCCTACACCGCGACCCTGGCCATGGTGGCCAGCGCCTCCATGGCCGGGGTGCCGCTGCTCAACGGCTTCCTGTCCAAGGAGATGTTCTTCGCCGAGACGGTGTTCATCAATTCCAGCGCCTGGGTCGAGATCGCCCTGCCAGTGATCGCCACCCTCGCCGGGACCTTCAGCGTCGCCTACGCCCTGCGCTTCACCGTCGATGTGTTCTTCGGCGAACCGGCCACCGACCTGCCCCACACGCCCCACGAGCCGCCGCGCTGGATGCGCGCGCCGGTGGAGCTGCTGGTGTTCACCTGCCTGCTGGTGGGGATCTTCCCGGCCCAGATCATCGGGCCGTTGCTGGCCGCCGCCGCACGGCCGGTGGTGGGCGGGACCCTGCCCGAATACAGCCTGGCAATCTGGCACGGCCTCAATGCGCCGATGATCATGAGCCTGATCGCCATGTCCTGCGGCATCGTCCTCTACCTGCTGCTGCGCAAGCCGCTGGTGCGTGGCCGCTTCGCCTACCCGCCGGGCGTGGGCCGCTTCAACGGCAAGCGCCTGTTCGAACGCTGCCTGGTGGCCCTGACTCGCCTGGCCCGTGGCCTGGAGCGGCGGCTGAGCACCAAGCGCCTGCAAAGCCAGTTGTTCCTGCTGGTGCTGGCGGCGGTGATCGCCGGGCTGATCCCCATGCTCTACAGCAGCCTGACCTGGGGCGACCGGCCGAAGATCCCCGGTTCCATCGTCTTCGTGACCTTCTGGCTGCTGGCCATCGCCTGCGCCCTGGGCGCCGCCTGGCAGGCCAAGTATCACCGCCTGGCCGCCCTGACCATGGTCAGCGTCTGCGGGCTGATGACCTGCGTGACCTTTGTCTGGTTCTCCGCCCCCGACCTCGCCCTGACCCAGCTGGTGGTGGAAGTGGTGACCACGGTGCTGATCCTGCTGGGCCTGCGCTGGCTGCCGCGGCGGATCGAGGATGTCTCGCCGCTGCCCAGCAGCGTGCCCAAGGCGCGTATCCGCCGCCTGCGCGACCTGAGCCTGTCGGTCGCCGTGGGCCTGGGCATGGCGCTGTTGTCCTACGCCATGCTGACCCGGCCGACGCCCAACGACATTTCCTCGTTCTACCTGAGCCGGGCCCTGCCCGAGGGTGGCGGCACCAATGTGGTGAACGTGACCCTGGTGGACTTCCGCAGCTTCGACACCTTGGGCGAGATCACCGTGCTGGTGGCCGTGGCCCTGACCGTGTTCGCCCTGCTGCGACGCTTCCGCCCGCCCAAGGAGAGCATGCAACTGCCGGCCCAGCAGCGCCTGCTGGCACCGGACGTGGTCACCGACCTGGTCAACCCACGCCAGGCCAGCGACACCGCCCTGGGTTTCATGATGGTGCCCGCGGTGCTGGTGCGCCTGCTGCTGCCGATCGCCCTGGTGGTGTCCTTCTACCTGTTCATGCGCGGGCACAACCTGCCGGGCGGCGGTTTCGTCGCCGGGCTGGTGATGTCGGTGGCGTTCATCCTGCAGTACATGGTGGCCGGCACCCAGTGGGTGGAGGCGCAGATGAGCCTGCGACCGCTGCGCTGGATGGGCACCGGCCTGCTGTTCGCCGTGGCCACGGGCCTAGGCGCCCTGGCCTGGGGCTATCCGTTCCTGACCACCCACACCCTGCACCTGGACCTGCCGCTGTTCGGTGATATCCATATCGCCAGCGCGCTGTTCTTCGACATCGGCGTGTACGCGGTGGTGGTGGGCGCGACCCTGTTGATCCTCACCGCCCTGGCGCACCAGTCGGTGCGGGCCCACAAGCCTGCCAGCCAGTCCAAGTCCCTGATCAAGAGCGGAGCCGCCTGATGGAAGAAGTCATTGCAATCGCCATTGGTGTCCTCGCCGCCTCGGGAGTCTGGCTGGTGCTGCGCCCGCGGACCTTCCAGGTGGTGATGGGCCTGTGCCTGCTGTCCTACGCGGTCAACCTGTTCATCTTCAGCATGGGCAGCCTGTTCATCGGCAAGGAGCCGATCGTCAAGGACGGCGTGCCCCAGGACCTGCTGCACTACACCGACCCCCTGCCCCAGGCGCTGGTGCTCACCGCCATCGTCATCAGCTTCGCCATGACCGCGCTGTTCCTGGTGGTGCTCCTGGCCTCCCGGGGCCTGACCGGCACCGACCACGTCGACGGTCGGGAGCCCAAGGAATGAACCTGTTGTCCTCGCACCTGATCGTCGCCCCCATCCTGTTGCCGCTGCTGACCGCGGCCCTGCTCCTGCTGCTGGGGGAAAAACACCGTCCGCTCAAGGCCCGGCTCAACCTGTTCTCCAGCCTGCTGGGCCTGGGCCTGGCGCTGTACCTGCTGTACTGGACCCAGGCCGATGGCGCCACCGGCTCCTTCGGCGTGTACCTGCCGAGCAACTGGCAGGTGCCGTTCGGCATCGTGCTGGTGGTCGATCGCCTGTCGGCGCTGATGCTGGTGCTGACCGGCATCATCGGGGTCAGCGCGCTACTGTTCGCCATGGCCCGCTGGGACGGGGCCGGCGCGAGCTTCCACGCGCTGTTCCAGATCCAGCTGATGGGCCTGTACGGGGCCTTCCTCACCGCCGACCTGTTCAACCTGTTCGTGTTCTTCGAGGTGCTGCTGGCGGCCTCCTACGGCCTGATGCTGCATGGCTCGGGACGGGCGCGGGTGTCCTCGGGGCTGCACTACATCACCATCAACCTCCTGGCCTCGTCATTGTTCCTGATCGGCACGGCGATGATCTACGGAGTCACCGGCACCTTGAACATGGCCGACCTGGCCATGAAGATCCCGCTGGTGCCCGAGGCCGACCGCGGCCTGCTGCACGCGGGCACGGCGATCCTGGCCATCGCCTTCCTGGCCAAGGCCGGGATGTGGCCGCTGAACTTCTGGCTGGTGCCGGCCTATTCCTCGGCCAGCGCACCGGTAGCGGCCTTGTTCGCGGTGATGACCAAGGTTGGGGTCTATACCGTGCTGCGCCTGTGGACCCTGCTGTTTTCCGGCCAGGCCGGTGCCTCGGCCTATTTCGGCAGCCAGTGGCTGGTGTACGGCGGCCTGGCGACGATCTGCTGCGCGGCGCTGGGCATCCTCGCCGCGCAGCGCCTGGAGCGCATGGCCAGCCTGAGCATCCTGGTCTCGGCGGGGATCCTGCTCGCGGTGATCGGCTTCGCCCAACCGGCACTGACCGGCGCGGCGCTGTTCTACCTGTTCAGCTCGACCCTGGCCATGTGCGCGCTGTTCCTGCTGGCCGAGCTGATCGAGCGCTCGCGCTCGGCCACCGAGGCCCCGCTGGAGGATGAAGGCGAGATCCTGCCGCAACCGGCGGGTTCGCAAAACCCGCCACGGGGCAGCAACCTCGACGACGAACAGCAAGTGGTGGTCGGCCAGGTGATTCCCTGGACCATGGCCTTCCTGGGCCTGAGCTTCATCGCCTGCGCGCTGCTGATCATCGGCATGCCACCGCTGTCGGGGTTCATCGGCAAACTCAACCTGATCGCCGCCCTGCTCAATCCCCAGGGCCTGGGCAGCAGTCCCGATACCCAGGTGCCGGTGGCGGGCTGGTGCTTCCTGGCGCTGCTGATCCTCTCCGGCCTGGCGTCCTTGATCGCCTTCGCGCGCCTGGGCATCCGCCGCTTCTGGACGCCCGAGGAGCGACCCTCGCCTGTGCTGCGGCGCCTGGAGTGCGTGCCGATAGTGGCGCTGCTGGGCCTGTGCGTGTTGCTGAGCTTCAAGGCCGAGCCGCTGCTGCGCTTCACCCAGGACACCGCCGACAACCTCAACCAGCCCGAGCACTACGTGATGGCGGTATTGGGCACCCGGACGGTGCTCAGCCCCGAAGCCAAGGCCGCGCTGTCGATGGAGGTGCAGCCATGAAGCGCCTGCTCCCCTCGCCCTTCCTGTCCCTGGCGTTGTGGCTGCTGTGGCTGCTGCTGAACCTCTCCGTCAGCCCCGGCAACCTGCTGCTGGGCGCGGTGCTGGGCTTTCTCGCGCCACTGCTGATGCGCCCGCTGCGCCCGCAGCCGATCCGCTTCCGCCGGCCCTGGACCATCCTGCGCCTGTTCCTGCTGGTGGGCCGTGATGTACTGGTGTCGAACCTGCTGGTGGCCTGGGGCGTGCTCAACAACGGCCGGCGCCCGGTGCGCTCGGCCTTCGTCAAGGTGCCCCTGGACCTGCGCAACGCCAACGGCCTGGCGGCACTGTCGACCATCACCACGGTGGTGCCGGGCACGGTCTGGTCCGAGCTGTCGCTGGATCGCAGCATCCTCTTGCTGCACGTGTTCGACCTGGAGGACGAGGCGCAATTCATCCAGCACTTCAAGACCACCTACGAGCGCCCGCTGATGGAGATCTTCGAATGAGCGCACTGATGGATAACGCGATCCTGCTGAGCCTGTTCATCTTTTCCCTGGCCATGGTCCTGACCCTGGTGCGCCTGTTCAAGGGCCCCTCGGCCCAGGACCGGGTCCTGGCGCTGGACTACCTGTACATCCTGGCGATGCTGATGATGCTGGTGCTGGGCATCCGCTACTCCAGCGATACCTACTTCGAGGCGGCGCTGCTGATCGCCCTGTTCGGCTTCGTCGGCTCCTTCGCCCTGGCCAAATTCCTCCTGCGTGGCGAGGTGATCGAATGAACGAGCTGCAACAACTGCCCCTGTGGGTGGAAATCCTGGTGGCCCTGTTGTTGCTACTGGGCAGCCTGTTCGCCCTGATCGGCGCGCTGGGCATCCTGCGCATGAAGAGCTACTTCCAGCGCATGCACCCGCCGGCCCTGGCCTCGACCCTGGGCTCGTGGACCGTGGCCCTGGCCTCGATCCTGTATTTCTCGGCGCTCAAGTCGGGGCCGGTGCTGCACGCCTGGCTGATCCCGATCCTGCTGTCGATCACCGTGCCGGTGACCACCCTGCTGCTGGCCCGTGCCGCGCTGTTCCGCAAGCGCATGGCCGGCGACGACGTGCCGGCGGAAGTCAGCAGCAAACGCCAGGAAACCGGCAACTGAGCAGGCGCGGGCTCGCCCCGCCCTTGCCTTGCGGGCGTTCAGGCCCAGGCCAGCACCAGCAGCCCGGCCCCCAGTACCACGCATAAAGGCGAATAGAACAGCGTGTCGAGCCGGGCGAAGCGCGAACCCCGCACCTGCTTGAAGAACCCCACCAGTTCCGAGTCGCCAATGGCCCGGGCGAACATCAGCAAGGCGATGGCGCTGATGACCCACTGCAACGCCGGATGGCTCACGCTCGGCAGCAAGAGCCCGACCCGCAGGCACACCAGCAGCGCCACCAGCAACAGGGCCAGCGCCACCAGCAAGGTCGCCAGCGCCGGCGGCTGGAAGGCCGGCTGGCTCTGCCCGGGCACGGGCCCCGGCACCTGCGGGATCACCGCCTCGCTGCCGCGCTTGCCGCCAGCGGCCCAGTACAGGTGCAACAGGCTGATCGATAAAAAGGTTCCGGCCACTCCCTGTGCAAGCAGATGAGTCATGTTGGACGTCCCTGGAAAATTTCGCTGAAGAATGGACCTGATCGCGCGTTTTGGTAAGTACGTTCGTCGTCTTCGATGCTAAAGTGCCGGCCCATGAAATTCGCCCGTTCCGATCGCTCGCTCGTTGCCTGGATGCTGTATTGCTGCGTCCTGTTCAACGTGTTCGCCTGCAGCATCGGCCATGGCCAGATGCTGGGCATGCAGCTCAACGGCATCGGCGGGCAGTTTTGTAGCGTCGATCCGGCCACCCAGGCGCCCATGCAGGTGCCCACCGACCAGGATTCGCTGCCGACCCTGGCCAAGGCCTTCGGTTGCCCGCTGTGCTCCACCGGCGGCATGGGCCCGGCGCTGAACACCAGCCTTGGCCTGGCCTTCCTGCCGCAGCCCCAGGCGCCGCCGCTGGCCGGTCCGCTCCAGGTCGATCTCCCCGCCCACCACAGCTGGCCCGCCGCCCGTCCCCGGGCACCGCCCCACGCCTGACTCTTGCCCCTACCCGCCCCACCTGCCGCGCCCTTTGCGTGGCGCATGGCCGTGGGCTGTTTCCTAGTCAAGAATTCAGGATCTATCAATGAAACACCTTCCTCTGCTGGCGAGCCTGCTGGGCTGCCTGTGTGCCAATGCCTGGGGCGCGCAGCGCGTTGAACTGGCCCCCACCACCATCGGCGCCGACGAAACCGAGGCCGAGCCCGGCCTGTCCCTGGACCAATCCAGCGGCATGGCCTCGCGCCTGGGCCTGAGCCTGCGCGAAACCCCCGCCTCGGTGGCGGTGAGCAGCCGCCAGGACATCGAACGCCGGGGCGATCGTACCTTCCAGGACGCCGCCAATGCCCTGCCCGGGGTCAATGCCAGCGCTCCTCCGGGGTTCGGCGGCTTCGTTTCCTACCGTGGCTTCACCAGTGGCCAGATCACCCAGATGTTCAATGGCATCAATGTCGCCACTGGCCTGGCCCGCCCTGTGGACGCCTGGATCTATGACCGGGTGGAACTGGTGGGCGGCCCGTCGTCGCTGATCAATGGCGCAGGCTCCGTGGGCGGCTCGCTGAACTACGTGACCAAGCTGGCCGAACGCCGCGAACGGGCCGCCGAGGGCCTGCTCGGCTATGGCAGCTTCGACACCACCCAGGCCGCCTTCGGGGTCAACCATGCCCTGAGCCCGGCCAGCGCCGATGTGCAGCACTTCGCGCGGTTGGATGTCAGCCACAACACCAGCAACGGCTATATCGACCGCCAGGAGCGCGACGCCTGGAGCCTGGCGTTCTCCCTGCTCAGCGACCTGACCCCGGACCTGTCCCACACCCTGGCCGTGGAGTATCAGGACGAGCACGAGGACAGCCCCTACTGGGGCACGCCAGTGCTCAACCCCAAGGCCGGCGACCTGAAGATCGACAAGCACAACCGCTTCAACAACTACAACGTCGCCGATGGCCTGTACGAGCAGCGCACTGTCTGGCTGCGCTCGATCCTCGACTACCGGATCAACGACAGCACCAGCCTGCGCAATACCCTCTACCACCTGGACAGCCAGCGCGACTACCGCAACCTGGAGACCTACCAGTACAGCCCCGACAACCGGCGGGTGAACCGCTCCACCGCCTACCTGGTGCGACACCAGGGCAACCAGGTGGGCAACCAGTTCGAGCTGCGCCACGAAGACCAGTTGTTGGGCCTCGACACCACCTGGGCCGCCGGTTTCGAGTACAAGGTCAACAGCACCACCAATTCGCCGAACAACGTACCGGCACGCAACAGCGTCGACCCGGGCAGTTACCGGCCCGGGCACTTCTATGAACTGGAGGGAACCCGCCAGGGCTGGGTCAAGGACAAGACCAACCAGGTCACCACCCGCGCGCTGTTCGTCGAGAATCGCCTGGCCCTGACCGACGAACTGTCGCTGCTCAGCGGCCTGCGTTACGACGCCATCGACCTGGATGTGACCAACCACCGCGCCATCACCGCCAGCAATCCACGCCACTTCAAGCGCAGCTGGGAGCCGGTCACCGGGCGCCTGGGCCTGACCTGGCAGTTCCTGCCCAGCGCCAACGTCTATGTGCAATACAGCACCGCCGCCGAACAGCCCAGCGGCACCCAGAACTTCGACGTATCCACCGGCAAGCAGTGGGAGGTGGGGAGCAAGTTCGACTACCTGGACGGTCGTGGCTCGGCGACCGTGGCGGCCTACCGCATCGAACGCAAGGACTTCGCCGTGACCGATCCGCAGGACCCGGCCAACAGCATTCCGGTGGGCCAGCAGACCTCGAAGGGCATCGAGCTGGCCAGTTCGCTGCGCATCACCCCGCGACTGCTGGCCCAGGGCAACGTCGCCTGGGTGGATGCCGAGTACGATGCGTTCAACGAGAAACTCGCCAACGGCACGGTGGTCTCGCGCAAGGGCAATACCCCCACCAACGTGCCCTCACGGCTGGCCAACCTGTGGCTGACCTACGACCTGGCGAGCAATTGGCAGGCCGGGATCGACGCCCGCTACGTGGCCTCGGTCTACGCCGATAACGCCAACACCCTGGCCATGCCGGCCTACACCCTGTATGGCAGCTTCCTGCGCTACCAGCTCGACAGCCACACCAGCATCACCGGGCGGGTACGCAACCTGACCAACGAAACCTACGGCCAGTTCGCCCACGTGTCCCCGGCTTACTACCTGGGTGCGCCGCGCACCTTCGAAATGGCGGTGCAAACCCGCTTCTGAAACGCCTCTGCAAGGTGGTGGCCCGAATGCCTTTGCCAAGGGTTCGGGTACACCCAGGCCTGGGCGATTGCGCCTGGTTCGTCAACGAATGGAGGAACTTGCAAGCCGGGCCATGGTGCGCCGCACCTGCGTCCGGGGCTGGCCGATGGAACGAGCGGGCTGTGCTAGGGCGCGGGTATCACGGTTGTCACGGGCCTTCCGGCTCCTGCAGGCGTTGCAGCTCGCGCCGCACCATGCTGGCGTAGGCTGCCGGGCGCAAGCTGTAGATCTGTCCGGCTACCCAGTTCAGCCAGGCGCCCTGCAAGACCGTCTTCTGCTGGAACAGGCGCAGGGCCTCGTTGCGCGCGTCAGCCAGATGCTGCTGGTGGAATTCGGCGCGGCTCAGGCTCGTCACTCGCTGGCCTTGAAGCTGATCAGTTCGCCCTTGCGCCATTTGGCGGCCTTGGCGGATACGGCCTTGAGGGTCTTGGTCAGGCCTTCCTGCAATTGTTCGTTGGCGGCAAAGACCATCACCACCGATTGCCCTTCCCTGAACACGATCCCCTGCCCCAGGGGGCTGGCGACGAAGGCGTAGTCGCCCAGGCCATAGACCGTCAGCTTGATATCGCGAAAGCGGATTTCCATCTTGCCGCCTTCGCGGCTGGGCAATACCGCGGCGCGAAAATGGTCGCCCACTTTCAGTTCCAGGCGGGGTTTGTCGTCCACCACCAGGGCCGTCTCGGTATCGAGTTCGGCGACATAGATGCCTTCGGCGGATTGTTCGGTGACATAGACAAAACGAGATTGAAACTGCTTGACCAGCTTTGCGCGCAAATCACCCAAGACAAACAACGCATGCATTTCAAGATTACTTACTGCCAAGGAAAGGCCCCCGATACTCAAGATGATGCTGTCCTTAAAAAAACGGACAGCACAAAAAACGCCATGACGGCGTACTCACTCCAATCACTCAATCAGAAATTCACGCAGGTGAACCTGCTACTCCGGCGGCGCTGGGCAAGGGGCATTCCACCATTGCATAGGCACATGTCGAAGGCTGGAGAATAGGCTCTGAACCCGAAAACGTGGCGACGCGCAATTAAGGAACGAGTGCTGGAACAGGCCTGCTGGCCGGAAACACCCTGATCAATTCCCGGAATCGACAGCCACTTCGGGTGGCAGGCGCAATTCTAGAGCAACTTTGTGTATTTCGACTATGCAAAGCGCAAGTCCGTCGCCCATGCCCCACCTCAAGCAAAGACCAGCAGCGTAATCCTGTCGGTAACGTTATCCCAGGCATGTGACCGGTGAGCGTCATTCCATGGCGCCGCCCCACTCCTCTCGTAATACCGCAGCGGACGCTTGAGCGGCCCTCTTGAGGAAAATACTCACAAGCTGATCTGACTCAGGGTCCGGTTCCCCCGTCCACGCGATACTCGACGCCGGGTCAACCGGCCACATTCCGTGGGCATCCAGGACTCAACGAGCCAAAGGAGCAGAGGGGAAATGAAAGAGCTGGATATTGGCGAATTCTTCATCCGTGGCCAATGCCGGGAAGTCCGGGGCGAATACCAGGCCGTGATCGCCCTGCGCACCAAGGTGGCGAAGAGCCGCTTGCACTTCTACCAGGTGGAGCGCGACCGCTGGTTCAAGACCTCGGAAGAAGCCGCGGCAGCGGCCCGGGAACAGGCCAGGGCCCTCAAGCAGGCCATCGACCAGGGCGCGCTGGCCTCTTGAGCCAGACCTAGGCCGAATGCTTGAAACGGCCCCGGTCGGGCGCCAGCACCGCCAGTTGCTCCTGCCAGGCCAACTGGCATTCCTCGGCTTCGGCGCGGCTGGCAAAAGCGGTGCCCCGTTGTTCGCCATTGACCAGCACCACCCAGCACACCTTGCGCCCCAGGGCTTGCAACGAACCGGGCACGCCGCTGCCTATCATCACCGCTACATCGACCTTGTACATGGCTATCCCCACGGAAATAATTAGCAGGCTAACGATCTGGCCATGCTAAATGATTTCCGCTCCTCGACAACAGCCGGTTATTGCACAGCAGCATTACGCCAACGGTAACAATCGCCGGTCGCTATCCCACCCGTCGGGATGGCCCCTGCTCGGGCCTGTAGCCCAGGCGCAGGCCGCCCCAGTGACGTCCCTGGACCATGATCGGCACTGAAAGGTCATGCATCAGCTCGCCGGTATCGCGGGTGTAGGTTTGCAACAACAGCGGTTGCTGGTGACTGCCGCAGCGAATGCCGGTGCGATCGGCGAACTTGCGCTTGCTGCGGTTGTACAGGTTGTCCACCTGGGGATCGCCGGTCAAGGCTTGGGAAAACGCCTGGTTGTGGGTCGGCACATAGCCTTCCGGGGTACAGGCGATGGCGAACACCAGACCGTCATGGCGCGGCAGCAAGGACTCCTGGATCGCTGGCAGCACCTGGTCGGTATAACGATCGAAACGGGTGTGGTACCTGCTCGGCTCGGTATTGGGAATCAACTGGTAATTGCGGTCGAACAGCTCATCGAGGCTGATGCGCTGGGCCGCAAGATCAGCCTCGAACTGCTCGGCGATGCGTCGCGCGCCTTCGCGGGCCAAGTCGTAGATGCGCTGGTGATATTCGTCCAGGCCCACCGCGGCCAGGCGCTCGCTGATGGTTTCCGCCTGCCCTTCCATTTGCACCGCCGCCTCGGCCAGGCTGCGGGTCTGCTGGTCGCTGACCGCCAGGTCGCTGCGCATCTGTTCCACCGCGTGGAACAGGCTGTCCAGCTGTTCGCGATTGGTCTCGGCGCCCCGAGCGATCTCGCTGACCTGCTCCTCGACCCCGGCCGCCAGGCGGGCGATGTTGTCCAGGTGGCGGCCGGTGTGCTCCACCTGCTCGACCCCCAGGTTCAGGTCATCGGACAACTGGCGGATCTGCTCCACCACATCGCCGGTGCGCTGCTGGATATCGGCCACCATCACCCCGACCTCATCGGTGGCTACCGCCGTACGCCCGGCCAGGCCGCGCACCTCGTCGGCGACCACGGCGAAACCACGGCCGTGCTCGCCGGCCCGGGCCGCCTCGATGGCCGCATTGAGGGCCAGCAGGTTGGTCTGGCTGGCAATGGACTGGATCACCAGGGCCACGCGCTGGATCTCCTCGCTGCGCTGGCTGAGGGCTTCGATCGACTCACGGCTGTCGTTGGCGCGTTGGCTCAAAAGGTGCATCCGGTTGATCGACTCGCCCAATACCGTGCGCCCTTCGGCGCTGCTGGCATGGGCCTCGCTGGCGGCTTCCAGCGCTTGGCGGCTGAGCTGCGAGGTGACCTGTTCGGTCTTGATCATCACCTCGGCGTTGCCGACGATGCGCACCGCGGCATCCAGCTGCGACTGCAGCTTGTCGGCCAGGCGGGCCACCGAATAGGCCACGCCAGCGGCGGACAATGCATTGTGGGAGGTGCTGTAGGACAGGTCGCGGGTCAGCGCCGCCATTTCGTCATCGCTGGCGGCCGCCACCGCCCCGGCCATCTTGCGGCTACGCAGGCGGGGCAGCCAGATCACCACCACCGCCAGCGGCAGGCACAGGTACAGCGGCCAGTCACCCAGGGCCTGGCCGGCCAGCAGTGCCATCAAGGCCGCGCTCTGTAGCGCCGGAGCCCACCAGGGGGCGGATTCGGGAGTCGCCGGTACCTGTGCGGCAGGCACCGCGAGAGATCCATCTCTTGACATGTTGCTCACCCCATATCGCTCTAATTGTTTTGCCGCATTAAACGCCACTATAACGCCATGATCCATGGTCCCTTAGTAGGAACAGGAACAGCGGCAAGCTTGCAGCCTCAAGCGGCAAGAGGCGCGTGCGGGGCATTATTCAGGGGCTGGCGGAATGGGTGTTGCAATAGATCAAGGGAACGGTGGCCGTGGCGCGGCTACCGAAGGGAGGGGGAACTGTTGCGAGGGGCTTGCATTCCAGGGCGCAGCGCTGGCTAGGCTGCGCCCCCGGGACAGGATGCACTTCAGACGCTTGCTGCTCTAGGCCTGGCGCTGGTGCTTGTCGATCTGCTCGTGACGCTCCTGGGCTTCGATGCAGTACTTGGTGGTCGGGCTGATCAGCAGGCGCTTGAGGCCGATCGGCTCGCCGCTGTCGTCGCACCAGCCGAAGCTGTCGTCACTGATCCGGCCCAGGGCCTGCTCCAGCTGCGGCAACATGCGCTGGTCGCGATCGATGGCGTTGACCAACCAGGTGCGCTCTTCTTCGACGGAAGCGGCGTCGGCCGGGTCAGCCGGGGTGTCCAGGCTTTCAATGGCGATCCGGTTCTGCTCGATGCGCTCGTGGGTTTCCACCTTCATGGCTTGCAACAGCTCAGTGAAAAAAGCGTGTTGCTCGGCATTCATGTAGTCATCCGCCGGCATGGCCAGCAACTTTTCCTTGGTCATTGATTTCTCTATAAAAAATACGTGCATTAAGGCGAATTCAAGCTGTTTCCGGTTGACCCGTCAGGTCATCAGAAAGGCGCCATACCTTCCAAGCGCCACCCGGCACTCAATTTACGAGGGGCGGCAGTCTAAGGCCGGTTTGAGGGCGCAGCAACTGAAATGACAGCGAATCTGTCCGACAAACCGCCCAAAGCCCGCAATTGCGGGCTTTGGGGTGGGTGATCGGAGTGCTTTTATAACAAAAAATCCGATTCACGCAGGTCCTTTAGAAGACAAACGGCAGTACCGGACAGCGGATTTGGCCCTTTTTGCGACCGACTACCGCCCTTCCCCTACGCCGCCAGCCATCGGCATCAGCGTGTGTGCTTGCGCTTGTTGCGGTACTGGTCGATGACCACGGCCACGACGATGATCAGTCCCTTGATGATGTCCTGGATATAGGCATCGACACCGACGAAGGTAAAGCCGCTGGCCATCACTCCCAGGATCAGCGCGCCGATCACGGTGCCAGTGATGCGCCCCACGCCTCCGGCCAGGCTGGTGCCACCGATCACCGCCGCGGCGATGGCATCCAGTTCGTAGGACATGCCCATCCCCGCCTGCCCGGTGGCGGCCCGGGCCGAGGCCACCACGCCGGCCAACCCGGCCAGCAGCCCGGCGATGCTGTAGACGATCACCAGGTGGCGCTTGACGTTGATCCCCGACGTGCGCGCCGCCTGCATGTTGCCGCCGATGGCATAGGTGTACTTGCCATAGCGGGTGTAGCGCAGGGCGACATGGAAGATCACCGCCACCGCCAGGAAGATCACCACCGGCATCGCCCCATGGCCAATGGCGGTGTAGGAATCCGACAACATGCTCACCGGCTGGCCCTGGGTGTAGTAGCGCGCCAGGCCACGGGCCGAGACCATCATTCCCAGGGTGGCGATAAAGGGCGGGATCCCGCTGAGGGCGATGATGCTGCCGTTGATCGCCCCCGCCAGCAGACCGACCCCCAGCCCCGCCAGTACCGGGATCCATGCCGGCAAATCGGTCAACCCGGGGAACACCGCGCGGCTGAAGTCGGAAGTCTGCGCCAGGCTGGCGGCGATCATCGCCGACAGGGCCAGCACCGAACCCGAGGACAGGTCGATGCCGGTGGTGATGATCACCTGGGTCACGCCGATGGCCAGCAGGCCGATGACCGAGACCTGGAGGATCATCAGCACCAGGCGCTGGGAATTGAGCAAGAAGCTCTGCTCGCGGACCACCCAGCCGGACAGCTCGAACACCAGGGCGATGCCGATCAGCACCAGGAAGATACTCAGTTCGGTCGGCAGGCGCCGGCGGCTCTTGGCCGGTGCCAGGGCCGGTTTGTTTTCCAGTATTGCGTTCATCACCGTCCACCTTGATCAGGGGCGGCGCCATTGCAGGCGGCCGGCCCAGGTTGAATGTCGCGTATCACCGCTAGTGTTCCAGGGCCAGGCCCGAGGCCAATTGCATCACCCGCTCCTGGCTCGCCTCGCTACGGTCCAGGGCGCCCATCAGTTGCCCCTCGTGCATGACCAGCACCCGGTCGCTCATGCCCAGGATCTCGGGCAGTTCCGAGGAAATCATCAGCACCGCCATGCCCTCTGCGGCGAGTGTGGCGATCAGGCGGTAGATCTCGGCCTTGGCTCCGACATCGATGCCCCGGGTCGGCTCATCGAGGATCAGGATCCGTGGCCGGGTCATCAGCCAGCGGGCCAACAGGGCCTTTTGCTGGTTGCCGCCAGACAGGGTGTCGATGCACTGCTCCAGCGACGGGGTCTTGACCCGCAACTGGCGACACATGTCCTCGCACAGCGCGCGCAGGGCCTTGTGCTTGACGAAACCCGCCCCGGCATAGTGCTTGAGCACCGCCACTTCCATGTTCTCCAGCACCGACAGGCAGGGGAACAAACCACTGAGCTTGCGATCTTCGGTGAGCAGCGCCAGGCCCTGGCTGATGGCCACGTGGGGCTCGCCAATGCGCAACACCTGGCCATCGAGGATGATCTGCCCGCCATCGGCCGGGGTGATGCCGAACAGGGTCTCGGCCACGTTGGTCCGCCCCGAGCCCATCAGCCCGGCGATACCGAGGATCTCGCCGGCATGCAGGTCGAACGACACCCCCTCGAATACCCCGTCCAGGCGCAGGTCGCGTACCTGCAGCAAGCGCTCGCCGATGGGCTGGTCACGCGTGGGGAACAGCTGGCTCAGCTCGCGCCCGACCATCATCGAGATCAGGCTGTCGCCGTCCAGGCTCTCGGCCCGTTGCAGGCCGATGTAGGTGCCATCGCGAAACACCGCCACCTCATCGGCGATGGCGAACACTTCGTTCATCTTGTGGGTGATGTAGATGATGCCCTTACCCTGGGCCTTGAGGTCGGCAATGATCGAGAACAGGTGGGCCACTTCATTGTCGGTGATGGCCGAGGTCGGCTCGTCCATGATCAGCACATCGGAGTCATAGGACACCGCCTTGGCGATCTCCACCATCTGCCGCTCGGCGATGCTCAGGTGGCCCACCTGTTCCTGGGGATCGAGCTCGATGCGCAGGCGCGCCAACAGCGCGGCGGTAGCGCGATGCATCGCCCGATGATCGACCAGCCCCAGCCGGCCCAGCGGCTCGCGACCGATCCAGATGTTCTCGGCGACGCTCATGTGCGGCATCAGGTTGAGTTCCTGGTGGATCATGGCGATCCCCGCCTCCAGCGCCGCCAGTGGCGAGGCGAAGCTCACCGGCCGGCCCTTGAGGCGCAACTCGCCGGCATCAGGCTGGTAGATCCCGGCGATGATCTTCATCAGGGTCGACTTGCCGGCCCCGTTCTCCCCCATCAACGCCAGCACGGTGCCGGGACGTACCCGCAGCTGCACCTCGGACAGGGCCACCACCCCGGGAAAGCCCTTGCTGACATTGATCACCTCCAGCAGGTAAGGCTCGATGACGGGGGTGATCCCGGCCGGATTCGAAACGGACGCACAGGCGTTCATGCTCAGCTACTCCCACCGCCAGGCACCCAGGGCACCCGGTCGGCTTACTCGGTGAATGAGGCCCGGCTACTTGAACTGGGCGACGTTGTCTGGGGTGATCAACCGATACGGGATCCACACCGCAGCCTCCACCGGCTGCTGCTTGATCATCTTCACCGCGGTCTCCACCGAACCCTCGGCCTGGCCCTTGGCGTCCTGGAATACCGACACCGCCAGCTCGCCGCGCTGCACCGCGCGCAGCCCGTCGGGGGTACCGTCGACCCCGGCGATCAGCACGCTGCCGCGTTCCACCCCGGCCTGGTTCAAGGCCATGGCGGCGCCGATGGCCATCTCGTCGTTGTTGGCCACCACGGCGTTGAACTCGCGGCCCTGGGTCAGCCAGTCATTGACCAGGGTCATGCCGCGGTCGCGCAGCCAGACTCCGGTCTGCTCCTGGTCGACCCGAATGCCCGGGTACTGGGCCAGCACCTCCTTGACGCCCTTGGTGCGATTGGCCGTGGAGTTGTTGGCCAGGTCCCCCAGCAGGATCACCACGCTGCCCTTGCCGCCCATCTTTTGCGCCAAGTACTGCATCTGCATCCGCCCGGCCTCCAGGTCGTCGGAGGCCACGGTGACCACCCCCTTGGGCAGGGCCAGGTCATCCGGGCGGCGGTTGACGTAGACCAGCGGGATCCCGGCCTTGACCGCCGCCTCGGTGATCTTGCGAGTGGCGGCGGTATCCACCGGGTTGACCACGATGGCGTCGACCTTCTGGCTGACGAAGCTTTCGACCTGGCTCAACTGCTTGACCACGTCGCTGCGGGCGTCCTCGAACTGCAACTGCACGCCCTCGGGCATGGACTTGGCCTTCTGGTCCATGGACTCGCGCAGATAGGTCAGCCAGGTGTCGTCGAACTGCGACATGCTCACACCGATCCGCACCTGGGCCTGGGCCACGCCGCTGGACAGCAGCAAGGCCAGGGCCAGGGAAACCACTCGGGTCTGGATATTCATCAAGGGTGCTCTCCAGGTTGTTGTCGGTTGGCGGCTCGGGCGCCGCCGTGCCTCAGGCGCGTGAATACAGGACCGGGGCGCCGGGCATGCAGCCCAGCAGCGAACCTTGGTGTTCGACACACAGGCAACCCAGCAGCGACAGCAAGCGGGAGGACCAGAAAGTGCGAGGCATCTCGCGTGGGGCAATGGCACCTGCCCGGGAGGGCAATGGCGCGGCAGAGCGAGGGATCTTCATCGACGGTACCTGTGTTGTTTTTGTTGGATGACTGGCCAGGGCACCAGGCAGAACCTGAAGACCCCGGCAGCCTGGGTAGTCGGCAACCTGGAAACGACTCTATTGGAAAATATTTTCTATATCAACTCATTTTAGAATTTTATTGCAATACCTGCTCAAGCCCCATCCAAGGGCCTTGGCCCTGGCCTCTCAACCATAGAATGCGGGGCGCGGCGGCAAGTGCACCGGCACGATGGCCCCGCTCCGCTGGGCCTGGATGCAAGCGTCGGCAGCCACCGCCGCCGCCAGGCCGTCCCAGGCCGAGGGGCCACCCACCTGCCCTGCCGCCACGGCATCGATGAAGGCTTGCAGCTCGACGTCATAGGCGGCGATGAAGCGCTCCTTCCAGTCCATGAGGATGGCGCTGGACAGGTTGGCCGCACTGCGCAGTTGCACCTGGGGCGGCTCGGGCAGGCGCGCGATACCGCTCTCGCCCACCACCTCGCACTGGATGTCGTAGCCGTATTGGCAGTTGACGAAAATCTCCACATCGATCCGCACCCCACGGGCGGTCTCCAGCAGCACGATCTGCGGGTCGCGCAGTTGCCCATGGGCCTTGCTCGAAACCCGTGGGAACAGCACCTGCACCGAGACGTAGTCGTCGTCCAGCAACCAGCGCAGCACATCCAGTTCGTGGATCAGGGTGTCGGTAATGGCCATGTCGGTCTTGTAGTTCGGCCCTACCCGCGGATTGCGGTGGGCGCAGTGCAGCATCAGCGGCGTGCCGATCCGACCGCTATCCACCACGGCCTTCAGCGCCTGGTAGCCAGCGTCATAAGGGCGCATGAAGCCCACCTGGACCAGGCGCTTGCCATGGGCCAGCTCGGCCTCGACGATGCGCCGGCAGCCCTCGGCGGTCACCGCCAGGGGTTTCTCGCAGAACACCGGCTTGCCGGCGGCGATGGCCGCCAGCACGAACTCCTCGTGGCTGGGCCCCCAGGACGTGACCAGCACCGCCTGCACCTGCGGCGAGCGGATCAAGGCATGGCCATCCCCATGGACTTCAGCCTGCAATTGCAGGTCGTCGACCACCCGCGCCGCCTGTTGCCGATCGATGTCGGTCACGGCCACGACCCGGCTGCCCTGCAGGGTCTGGCTGCAACGCCGGATGTGATCCTGGCCGATGGCCCCGGTCCCGATAACGCCTAGCTGCAAAGACATGGATGTACTCCTGTGGTGGTTCGTGGCAAAGGATCAATACTGGCGGGCCCTGGCCAGCTCGGCGGCGATGGCCCGGGACGCGGCGGCAACCCGCTCGCTGTCAGAGACCTGGGCCACTCCCACATGCCACCAGGACTGGTAGCCGTGGAGCATGGTCTTGGGCAGGACCTTGATGTCGATCAGGGTCGAGACCGTCTGCCGGCGGGCATCCGCCAGGGCCGCCTGCAACTGCTCGAGGCTGGTGACCCGGTAGGTCTTGCAACCGTAGGCCGCGGCGCTCATGGCGTAGTCCACCGGGATCAGGCCGCCGTCGAGCCGGCCGGTGAGCGGGTCGCGATAGCGAAATTCGGTGGCGAAGCTGTCCTGGCCCTGGCCCAGTTGCAGGTTGTTGATGCAACCGAAGGCCATGTTGTCCAGCAGCACCAGGTTGATCTTGCGCCGCTCCTGGAGCGAGGTGACCAGCTCCGAATGCAGCATCAGGTAGGAGCCATCCCCCAGCAGCGCATAGACCTCGCGCCCGGGTTCGGCGAGCTTGACCCCCAGGGCCGCGCCGACCTCGTAGCCCATGCACGAATAGCCGTACTCCACGTGGTAGCTGTTGAGCCCCTTGCTGGCCCAACTGCGCTGCAAGTCGCCGGGCAGGCTGCCGGCGGCAGCGACGATCACCGCGTCTTCGTCCAGCACCTGGTTGAGCACGCCCAGGACCTGGCTCTGGGTCAGGCAGGAGCCGGTGAGTTCGATGAACTCGCGCAGCACCGCCGGGTCCAGCGAGTCCGCGACCTCGGGCACGAAGGCCTGCGCCGAGTACTGCAGTCCATGCAGGCGCTGTACCTCGGCCGCCAGCTGCGCCTTGGCCGTCGTCACCTGCTCGCCCCAGCCGGCGCGATAGTCACGCTCCACCAGGACCTGCGACAAGCCCTGCAAGCCGGCCCGAGCATCGGCCAGCAGTTGCACGCCATCGAGCTTCAGGGCATCGCCGGGGTTGACGTTGAGATTGAGGAACTGCACCTGCGGATGCTGGAACAGCCATTTCGAGGACGTGGTGAAATCGCTGTAGCGCGTCCCCACGCCGATGATCAGGTCGGCCTCCCGGGCCAACAGGTTGGCCGCCAGGCAGCCGGTCTCGCCAATGCCGCCGACGTTCAGCGGATGGCTCGAGAGCAGCGCGCTCTTGCCCGCCTGGGTCTCGGCCACGGGAATCGCGAAACGCTCGGCGAACGCCTGCAGCGCCTCGCCGGCAGCGGAGTACTTGACCCCGCCGCCACAGATGATCAGCGGCCGGCGCTTGCCCAGCAGCAGCGCCGCGGCATCGGCCAGCATGGCCGTGGTGGGCAGGCGCCGATCGATACGGTGGACCCGGCGGGCGAAGAACGCCTCGGGATAGTCGTAGGCCTCGGCCTGCACGTCCTGGGGCAGCGCCAGGGTCACCGCGCCGGTTTCCGCCGGGTCGGTCAGCACCCGCATGGCCTGCAATGCGGCGCTCATCAATTGCTCCGGGCGGTTGATCCGGTCCCAGTACTTGCTCACGGCCTTGAAGGCATCGTTGGTGCTGATGCCCAGGTCATGGAACTGCTCGATCTGCTGCAACACCGGGTCCGGCTGGCGGCTGGCGAACACATCGCCGGGCAACAGCAGCAAGGGGATGCGATTGGCCGTGGCGGTGGCGGCCGCGGTCAGCATGTTCGCCGCGCCAGGCCCCACCGAGGCGGTACAGGCATAGATCTGGCGGCGCAGGCGCTGCTTGGCGAAACCGATGGCCGCGTGGGCCATGCCCTGCTCGTTGCGCCCCTGGTGCACCTGCAGGCCACCCGGGTCCTGCTGCAGGGCCTGGCCGATGCCCAGCACGTTGCCGTGGCCGAAAATGGTGAAGACTCCGGCGACGAAGCGGCTCTGTTGTCCATCCACCTCGACGTACTGGTTGTCGAGGAACTTCACCAGGGCCTGGGCCATGGTCAGGCGTAGCGTGTTCATTTCAGCTCCTTGCAAGGGATAGGGGCATGGCGCCGGGCACTCATTCCAGGGCCTGGCGCAGATGGTCGATGCTGGCGCCCAGGGCCTGGCGGATATCCACCTGGCCATGGACGCAGGCGGCGAAAGGTTCGAACGACAGGTAGCCGGTGTAGCCCTGGTGCAACAGCGCCTCAAGTTGCGCCACGTTGCCGAGCCGATCCGCTGCGCTCACCAGTGCCCGATGGCCATCGCGCAACAGCCCCAGGGGCGCCTGCGCATCCTCGACCCCGGAGATATGCACCAGGCCGGTCAGCTCGGCGAACAGCTCCTGCTCTCCAGCCAGGCGGTGATGGAAGGTGTCGTGCAGCAGGCGCAGGACATCCAGGCTGGCGGTATCGCGGACCGCCTCCAGCGCCAGGCGCTTGCTGCACAAGGCGCTCTCCTGAAAGCCCAGGGGCTCGATGAGGCCGCACAGGCCATGCCGGCGCAGTACCGGGGCGATCCCCTCGAGGGCGCTACGCAGCGCCAATGCCCGCTGCGCGGCATCACGCGCGTCCCCGGCCTCATTCAGCGGACACAGCACCAACCCCCTGGCACCGCAGGCCACGGCATACCCGGCCAATTGCCGCAGTTGCCGCTCGCGCTCCGGGTTCCACACATCGAAGGGGTACAGCGCATTGATCGACAGCACCCGCACGCCACGGCTGGCGCACAGCTCGCGAACCCGCTCCGGCGGCGTGCCATCGGTGATTTCCACGCCCGGCAAGTCATTGCGCAACTCGATGGCATCGATCTTCAGGTCCAGCGCCAGGTCGATGAACTCCACCAGCGACAAGCTCGGGGCGACCATCCGGTTCAAGGCAAAACGCAAGGGCCGGGGCATGTGGCTGATTCTCCCTATGGCGTGGCGCTCTCAGAGATCGAGCAGCCAGCTGTGCCGCGGATCGTTGTGGAATTGCCAGGCGCGTTTCGGCCCGGCCATGACATTCAGGTAGTAGGACTGGTAGCCGTACGGCACGCAGACCGGGTGATAGCCCTCGGGGACCACCACCAGGTCGTGGTGCTCCACGGCCATGGCTTCGTCCAGTCGTCGATCGTCGGTGTACACCCGCTGGAACACGAAGCCCTGGGGCGGGTCGACCTGGTGGTAATAGGTCTCCTCGAGAAAGCTCTGGTGCGGCAGGTCGTCGGTGTCGTGCTTGTGCGGCGGGTAGCTGGAGGAATGCCCGGATGGCGTGCGCACCTCCACCACCAACAGCGAATGCGCCGGCTCGCTGGCCGGCAGGATGTCGCAGACATAACGGGTATTGGCGCCCTTGCCCCGTACGCTGCGCGCGCACTGCTGCGGGCGGATCAGCCGCGGCGCCAGCCCGGCCTCGCGGCAACCGGGGGCCGCGCAGACCGCCAGTTGCACCGGGCCCAGCGCGGTGATCCGGGCCTGGCTGCCCGGCGGCAGGTAGACGGCGAACGGCGCCAGGTCCTCGAACACCGACTGACGCTCGCCGACCTCCTCCCAACGGAACGCGCCATGCCCCGGCGCTTCGCCCTCGACCCGCACATGCCCGGCCAGCAGCACCAGGCATAGCTCGTGTTCACCGGCACTGACCGGCAGGCTTTCGTCCGGGCCCAGGCGGTAGGCGGCGAAACCCACGTACTGCAAACGGCCTTCCTCGAGTCGCACCAGCTCCTGGCCCGCGCCCGTGCCCTTGACCAGCAGGCTCATCGAGCAGCCCTCCCGTGCCCGGCGCTGGCCAGCAAGGCGCGCAGGGTGTCGTAGCCTTTGCGGGCATACACCTCGCTGGGGGCCACCGCCGGGTCCTGCTCGGCTTCCACCACCAGCCAGCCCTGGTAGCCGGCGCCCAGCAATACCTGCAGCAACGCGGCAAAATCCAGGTCGCCATCACCGGGCACGGTGAAGGTGCCATTGACGATACAGTCGGGAAAACTCCAGAGCTGGTTGCGTGCCAACTGCACCACCGGCTTGCGCACATCCTTGAAATGCACATGGCAGACCCGCCCGACATGCCGGCGCAACACCTCCAGGGGCTCGCCACCGCCCATGTAGCAATGACCAGAGTCGAACAACAGGCCCACCTCGGGGCCGCTGCGACGCATCAGCTGGTCGATGTCCTGCGGCGATTCGACGTAGGCGCCCATATGGTGGTGATAGGCCAGGCGCACGCCCTGGGAGAGGGTGAAACGGGCCAGCTCGGTGAGCTTGTCGGCATATGCCTGCCAGGCCTGTTCGGCATGAAAGCGCGGGCGCTCCACCAGGGCGATGGGTTGGCCCTGGATCGAGTCGGCCACCTCGCCATAGACCAGCACCGTGGCGCCGTTGTGCGCCAGCAATTGCACATGGGCGGCGATGGCCTCGATCTCCTCGGCCACCGAACGCCGCGCCAGCTGGCCGCTGTACCAGCCGGAAACCAGCGCCAGCTCGTAGGGCCGCAGCACCTCGGCCACCCCCTGGGCATCCTTGGGGAACTTGCCGTTGAGCTCGAAGCCCTCGTAGCCGATGGCCTTGCCTTCGGCCAGCGCCGTGTCCAGGGGCGTCTCGCCCCCCAGGGACGGCAAGTCGTCATTGCTCCAGGAAATCGGGTTGATGCCAATTCGGATCGCGGGCATGGCTGCACCTTTATTGTTGTTCGGATCGCACTCTAAAAAACCGCCGCGCCACCAAGGCGTGGGGCGTTCATGGGCGGGCGCTGCGCCAAGCCTCGATCAACTGGACAAACGTGCCCTGTACTTGCTCGATCAGCTGCTGGTCGTCGATCTCCCCTGCCAGCCAGGCGCGGCTGGGCTCCTGGAAGATCGTGCGACCCACGGCGAAGCCTCGGCAACTGCTGCTGCCGGCGGCCTGGCGAAAGCCCTCGGCCAGGGCCTGGGGCGAGGCGTTGAGCCCCAGCAATACCACCCCACGGCAGTAGGGATCACGCTCCTGGATCAACTGGTCCAGGCGCTGCCACTGCTCGCGATCCTGGGCCTCGATCTTCCACCAGGCCGGGTAGATGCCCAGGTTGTAGAGGCGCTTGATGGCCCGGTACAGCACCTCGGGATGGGCCCCGGGCACGTCCTTGGGCGGGATGACTTCCAGCAGCAACTCATGACCGCTGGCCTGGGACGCCTGGTACAGGGCGCGGATCTGCGCCTCCTGCTCCAGGCGCAGCATGGGCTCGTCATCGGGATGAAATTGCACCAGGCACTTGATGATCTGCTCCTGGGGCCAGGCGACCAGGTTGCTGCCGATGGCCCGGCCCTGCTCGAACACCAGGGGCCGCGAACCCTGCAACTCCACCGGGCGCGCCACCCACCAGCCACGACCGGTGGCGGCGTTCAGCGCATCCTGGCCGAAGCGCTGGTCCGCCAACACACCGACATCGGCCTCGACGCCCTGGCGTCGCAGGTCGGCCTCGACCCGCTGCACCGCCTCGACGAACAGCAGCTTGAGTTGTTCGATGACCTTGAGCTCGCGCCCGCCCTGGCGGGCCAGTTCCACCAGTTGCCCGCGATGATCGAAGGCGAAGATGAACAGCGGCCGCCACGCCTTGCGCGGCACGCTGACCTGGTGCAGGCGCCGCAGGGTCGGATCCTGGTCCGGGCGGGTGATGGGCCGCGGGCTGCCGAACAGGTAGTCGAGCTCGGCACGGGTCGGCATCGCCGGGGCACAGGCATGGCGCGAGACCACCAGGGCGCCGCAGGCATTGGCCAGCTGGCAGCAGCGCTCATCGTCCGCCCCCTCCAGCCAGCCACTGAGAAAGCCGGACATGAACGCATCGCCGGCGCCCAGCACGTTCAGCACCTCGACCTGCACGCCCTGGTGCACCTGCAACGCCTCCAGGTGCCCGGGAATGGCCCCATGGAACACCGTGCAGCCCCTGGGCCCGAGCTTGACCACCAGGGTCGCGGCCGTCAGCTCGCGCACCCGGCGCAGGGCCGCCAGCAAATCCGGCTCGCCCCCGGCGATCAGGAACTCCTCCTCGGTGCCGACGATCAGCTCGAAGCGCGGCAGGATGCCCTGCACGTGCTGGCTGACCTGGCGGTCGGCGACGAAGCGGGTCTGGCCATCGGCCTTGGCCGCCAGGCCCCAGAGCACCGGCCGATAATCGATGTCCAGCACTCGCCGCACCCCATGGCGCTCGGCATAGTCGAGGGCCTGGATGCTGGCGCGGTAGACCTGGTCGCTGGAAAAATGCGTGCCGGTGATCAGCAACGCCTTGCTGGAGGCGATGAAGGCCTCGTCGATGTCCTCGGCGGCCAGGGCCATGTCGGCGCAATTCTCGCGATAGAACACCAGGGGAAAGCTCTCGCGGTCCTTGAGGCCCAGCAGGACCAGGGCCGTCAGGCGCTCGGGATCGACCCGCACGGCGCGGGTGTCGCAGCCTTCGCGCTGCAACGACTCCAGCAGGAAGCGCCCCATGTGGTCGTCGCCGACCCGCGTCAGCATCGCCGACTTCAGGCCCAGGCGCGCGGTACCGAAGGCGATGTTGGCGGACGAGCCGCCCAGGTACTTGGCAAAACTGGCGACATCTTCCAGGCGGGCCCCCACTTGCTGCGCGTAGAGGTCGACGCCCAGGCGTCCGAGGCAGATCAGATCCAATTGACGCCCACTGGCAAAGCGGTCCTGGCCCATGCTGGCTCCTGTTATTGTTATCAGCCGCTGCCTGCCGCCGGTTCCTCGGCAAGCACTCTTGGTGGGTGCAGACTAGAACGGCTTTCACTGCCAGATCAATATTTATTCTAATTTTTTTTACATGGAATATTTTTTCCACTAAAGTTCGCTGCACGTCGCAATCTGTGCCCTGCATCGTTTCAGCAACGCGCCGCAGGCCCCGGCCGGCATGATTTTCCCGGCGTCGACCCTGTAGACTGCCGCCGTTCGCCTAGTCTCAGGGGCACTACCCAGGCTCGCCCCATCAGCACCGCAAGAAGGATTGACCATGCCCCATACCGATCAGCCGGCCTTGTCCGAAGGCACCCCGGACAGCGACCTCGCCACTCCCCCGCTCGATGCCGAGGGCCTGCTGCAGCTGATCGCCCGGGAATACGAAAGCCTGCCGCGCCAGCTCAAGCGTATCGCCAGCTACATGAGCCAGCAGCGCGACCGGATCATGGTCGATCGCATCAGCGACATCGCCCGCGAATGCGAAGTGCACCCCTCGGCCATCGTGCGTTTCTCCCAGCGCCTGGGCTTTCGCGGCTTCAGTGACATGCAGGCGTTGTTCCGCGAGGCCTATACCCACAAGGCCACGCCGGTGCAGAACTACCAGCAGCGCATCCGCAGCCTGATCGCCAACAAATCACAGAAGGCCAGTAGCGCCGACCTGGCCCGCGACTGCATCGGCGCCACCCTCTCGGGGATCGAGCGCCTGGAACGGGAGCTGGACGAGGCGGCCCTGGAGCGGGCCGTGGACCTGGTGGTCAATGCCGAGAACATCTACGTGGTAGGGGTGCGCCGCTCCTTCGCGGTGGCCGACTACCTGGTCTACAACCTGCAGCACACCAACAAGCGCATCCACCTGGTCTCGGGGCTCGGTGGCAGCTATCGCGAGCAGATGCGCAGCATCCGCCCCGACGACCTGGTGATCGCCATCAGCTTCACGCCCTACGCCAAGGAAACCCAGCACTGCCTGCGGATTGCCCAGCACCACCAGGCCAAGACCCTGATCATCACCGACAGCACCCTCTCGCCCCTGGCCAGGCGCGCCAACAGCGTGCTGCTGGTCAACGAGGGCAGCTCGTTCGCCTTCCGTTCGCTGAGCGCCACCTTGTGCCTGTGCCAGGCGTTGTTCATCGCCGTGGCCTACCGCCTGGAACTGAAGATGGATGAAATCCACGAGCAGAGCGGCTTCGAGGACTAGCCGCGCAGCGGGCGCCTCATTCGTAGATCTTGCCGCAGTACAGGAACACCGCGAAGCGCTTCCACGGTGAGGCGTCGGCCAACCCCTGGCTGGCGCCCATGGCACTGGCTTCGGCCCAGGCATGGGCGGAGTCGAGGAAGTCCTCGATGGAGTCGTTCTGCCAGTCGCTGGCTTGGCGCCGGTCGGCGCTCAAGGCCTGGACGAACGCCAGGAAACTGCGCTCATCCACCACTTGCTGCAAGGCTTGATCCAGGTCCACGGTTACCTCGGGGTCATCGGCGCCTGCCAGGCCAGGCCCATGCGCAGCAACTCCTTGCGCAAGATCGGCCGGTCCAGGCAGTGCAGGCCATTCACGGCCGGGCACTCTAGCAGCCGGTCCAGCTTCTGCGCACTAGCGGCTCCACCACTGAGCAAGTAGCTGCGCCCCTCGCCGAGGCTGATCAGGTTCAGCAGCCAGTCATCGCCCCACTGCCCCAGCACCCTTTCGATCAAGGGCCGTTGCTGGCGCAGCAAGCGATCGGCATTCCACAAGGTCAACTGGGCGAAACGCCTGGGCAGGTTGCTCTCTTCCCCGAGGACTTTCAGGTCCTTGTGCAGGGCCTGCTCCAGTTGTTCCTCGATCTGGCGCTGGCACTGGTCGAAGTAGCGTGCAGGCCATTGCTCGTCCAACCCGGCGTGCCGGGCCAGCATGGCATAGGCCTGGCGATCGGCCTCGGTGCAGATCCGGGCGGTGAAGTTCAGGGTGTTGTCGAGAATCCCGGCTGCCAGCAACTGCGCACTGTCGCGGCTCATCTGCGCCAGCAGCCCCGAGTCGCGCCAACGCTCATAGACCTGGGTGCAGGCAGAGCCGATCCGGCGGATATCCGCACGCGGCCCCAGGCGCTCGGCCCAGAACCCTTCGAACCCGGGATGATGGTCGATGACCTCCACCACCCGTGCAAGATCCACCAGCGGGTCCAGGTGCAGGTGATTGGAAACGTCCACCAGCACGAACACATCGTCGTCGCCGATCGACACCGATGCATCCAGCCCCTTGCAGTTATGGCGCAGGGCCTGGGGAATGCTTTCATTCAGCGGCGCGCTGCTCAGGGCCCGGGCCGGCTGGCCGCGCAGGTTGAGCCATTCGGCGTAGGCGATGCAGCCGGCGTAGGCGTCCATGTCCAGGTAGGCCGCGCCGGAGGTGACAATGATCATGACGTCCTTGTGCAATACGAAGGCCCTGGGGCCGGGGTGCCGAGCATGGCCGGCGAATATGACAGCGCCATGACAGTCATGCCCCGGCCCGGGCTTGCCGGGCCTCATCCA
Source organism: Pseudomonas sp. MSSRFD41 (assembly GCF_014230245.1). NCBI lineage: Bacteria > Pseudomonadati > Pseudomonadota > Gammaproteobacteria > Pseudomonadales > Pseudomonadaceae > Pseudomonas > Pseudomonas sp. MSSRFD41. Next base: position 112,396 of record NZ_JACKZK010000009.1, read on the forward strand.
CCAACAGGGCCGCCAGGCGCGAGCCACTGAAGCGGATCTGCGCCAGGCTCAAGGCGGCATAGCCGATGATCACCGCCGGGCCCGGGCGCACCTGCTGGCAATGCTCGGCCAGCCCTTGCAGGACGATCCCGAGCGCAGCGGCGCGCTGGCGCAACCGCGCTTCATCGCCACCCGGCGGCAGGTGCAGCAGCAGGTGCAGGCCCGCTTGTTGCCCGCTGATGCTGTAGCAGCCCGGGGCCTCCCGGGCCAGGATCGCCAGCAGCAGGTCGCGGCGCTCCTGGTAGGCCTGGCGGGCGGCCCGCAGGTAACGCAAAAAGGCGCCGCTGGCGATGTAGTCGGCCAGGGCCAGTTGCTCGATCACCCCCACTGAGCGCCCGGTGCTCTGCAAAGTGGCCAGCAGCCGCTCGCGCAAGGCATCGGGCACCAGCATGAAGCCCACCCGCAGGCCGGCGAACAGGGTCTTGTTGAAGCTGCCGCAGTAGATCACCCGATCGTCGCGATCCAGGGACTTGAGCGCCGCCAGGGGGGCGCTCTGGTAGTTGAACTCGCTGTCGTAGTCATCCTCCACCACCCAGGCGCCACTGCGCCGCGCCCACTCCAGCAACGCCAGGCGCCGAGACACCGGCATGGTCATGCCCAAGGGCGCCTGGTGCGCTGGCGTGACGTAGACCATCCGCGCCGCGCCATACTCATGCAGGCGGTCCACATCGATGCCCTCCTCCAGCACCGGCACCGGTATCGCCTGTGCCCCGGCCAGGGCGAACAGCTCCCTGGCCGACAGGTAGCCGGGGTCTTCCAGGCAGACCTCGTCCCCCGGTCGCAGCAGACTGCGGGCCAGCAGGTCGAGGCCATGGCGAATGCCAGTGGTGACCATCACTTGCGCAGGCTCGCATGCGATACCCCGATGCTGTCCCAGGTACTGGGCGATCTGCTGGCGCAGTTGCGGCAGGCCCCCGGGGTCGTGGTCGCACAGCGACTGGGCCGGGGCACTGGCCAGGGCCCGGGTCAGGGAGCGGGTCCAGCGCGCCAGGGGGAACAGCGCCGGGTCGGCCAGGCGTGCGACGAAGGGCTGGCCGGCACGCACGCCCTGGGGCTGCGGCCTCGGGCCATCCTCGTCACTGGCTGCAGGCGCCACGGCAAGCGGCGCACTCAGGTAGAGATCCGGCACCACCGCGCAGACCCGGGTCCCGGAACCTGCGGCCCGGCTGACGTAACCCTCGCTGCGCAAGCGGTCGAACACCACCTCCAGGGTGCCCCGGGACATGGCCCAGCGCTGGGCCAGGGTCCGCGTCGAAGGCAAGCGGCAACCCGCCGCCAGGCGCTTGTCCAGGATCGCCTGGCGCAAGGCGCCATAGGCGCTGTCCTGCTTGCCCAAGCCCTCGCCCAGGGCCTGTGGCAGCGGCAAGTCCAGGGGAACGGGGTATTTGCCACGGCTCATAGTGGTCCACTCGAAATGACGGTAAATGGCTCTGCGCATTAAACCATAAAGCCCTTAACGTCCCGGCCAAGCCCTTGTTGCGAGCCGACCATGCGACCGACCACCGATACCCCGCCCCTCTCTCCCGCCGCCGCGCAAGACCTGGCCCCCTGGCTCTGGACCTTGCTGTTGCTGGTGGTGGTCTGCCTGCCGCGGATCAGCATCGACCTGTACCTGCCGGCCTTGCCGGCCATGGCCGACGAACTGGGGGCCAGCGATGCCCAGCTGCAACTGACCCTGAGCCTGTACATGCTCGGCTACGCCCTGTCGATGCTCCTGGGCGGACCGCTCTGCGACCGGTTTGGCCGGCGTCCGGTGCTGCTGTGGGGCATGGCGCTGTTCCTGCTGGCCACCCTGGCCTGCATGTTCGCCAGCCGGGTCGAGGTATTGATGGCCGCCCGCCTGCTACAGGCCCTGGGTGGCTGCTGCGGCACCCTGGTGGGCCGGGTCATGGTGCGTGATCGCTGCCCGCCGGCGGAACAGGCGCGGCTGCTGGGCCTGTTGTCCATGGGCATCGCCTTATCGCCGATGCTGGCACCAGTTCTTGGCAGCCTGCTGGAGCAATTGCTGGGCTGGCGCGGCCTGTTCCTGGCCCTGGGCCTGGTGGCGGCCGCGGTGTGGCTGCTGATGCTTGCCAGGCTGGCGGAGACCCGCGTGCCCCAGCCCCTGGCAACGCCCCGGGAAAGCCTGCCACGGCTGTACCTGCGCTTGCTGGGCACGCGCTACTTCATGCGTTACTCCCTGGCCATCGGCTGCCTGTACTGCACTTATTTCCCCTTCATCCTGCAATCACCGGCCTTGCTCCAGCGCGGCCTGGGCCTGTCCTCGGGCAGCTATGCCCTGGTGTTCGCCGCCACCGTGGCCGGTTACCTGCTGGGCTCACGCCTGTTCCAGCACCTGGCCCCCAGGCTCGGCGCCGACCACCTGATCGCCCGCGCCACGCTGCTGAACCTGCTGGCGGCAGGCTTGCTGCTGGCCACCCGCAGCTTGTGGCCCGACAGCTTGCTGGCCATCGTCCTGCCGATGCTGGCGATCATGCTGTCGGTGGGCCTGGCGATTCCCGCCTGCCAGCTGGCGATCCTGCAACCCTATGCGGCGGTGGCCGGCAGTGCCTCGGGCCTGTTCTTCTTCATCCAGATGGCCATGACCGCTGCTTGCGGGCTGCTGGCCAACGCCCTGGCCGACAGTGCTGCCGGGTCCTTGCAAGCCCTGACTGGCCTGTTCAGCCTCGCCCTGGGCCTGGCCTGGTACGCCCTGCGCCCCAAGCCATAGGCCAGCCGGCACGTCATCGACGGCCACCGCGAAGCGGATCGATCGCATGACAGCTCTAGTCATTGCACAGGCAATTGCGCGGTGAAGCGGGCGATGCGCCGGCAGGCTTCGGCCAGCTGCTGGCAATCCAGCACCAGGGCGATACGCACGTGCCCGACGACGCTGGGGCCGAAGGCATCCCCGGCCAGCACCGAGACGCCATGGCCCTCCAGCAGGCCATCGGCGAAGGCCTGGGCACCCAGCCCGGTGCGGCGGATATCGACCAGGACGAACATGCCGCCATCGGGGCGCACCGGTTGCAAGCCGGGGCACTCTTGCAGCATCGAACACACCAGGTCGCGGCGCCGGCGGTACTCCTGGCGCATCAGCAGCAATTCCGGCAAATCGCTGGACAGCGCCACCACCGCGGCGTTCTGGATGAACTCGGGCAAGCCGTAGAGCATGCACAGGGCCAGGTTGCCCAGGTGCCCGGCCAACACCGGCGGCGCGATCACCCAACCGATCCGCCAGCCGCTCATGGCATGGGACTTGGACAGGCTGTTGATGGTGGCGGTGCGCTCGCCCATGCGGGGCAGGCTGCCCGGGCTCAGGTGCTGCCCCTCGTAGAGCAAGTCGCTGTAGACCTCATCGCAGATCAGCCACAGGTCGTGCTCCAGGCACAAGCGCGCCAGGGCCTGCCAGTCATCCAGGGACAGGCTGGCGCCAGAGGGATTGTTCGGGCTGTTGAGCAGCATGGCCCGGGTGCGCGGGCCGATCCGCGCGGCGACGTCCAGCGGGTCGACGCAAAAGCCGCGCTCGGCCCGCACCGGCACCGGCACCACGGTCGCGCCGCAGGCGCCGATCACCCCTTCGTAGGTGACGTACATGGGTTCGGCCACCAGCACCTCGTCACCTGGGCCCACCAGGCACTGGGCCACCGAGAACACCGCACATTGCGCCCCCGGCAGTACCACCACATGCTCGGCATCCACCACCTGGCCACTGCGTTGGCGATGGCAACGGGCGATGCAACTGCGCAAGGCCAGGTTGCCGCGTACGTCCGAATAATGGGTATCGCCGGCCAGCAAGCTGTCGATGGCCGCCTGGACCACCGGGCCCGGAGTATCGAAGTCCGGGTCGCCCACCGTCAGCAGCAGCACGTCGCGTCCCTGCTCGCGCAGGGCCAGGGCTCGGTAATGGATGTTCCAGGCCGCGGAACCTGCGCCGACGATCCGCTGGGTCAGGGCTGAGTAGCGCATGGCTTTCTCCTTGAAAGACGCCTCAGCCCAAACCCTAGGTGCTGCAACCCGACTCGTCGAGCGCCGCCCGCGGCGGCCTCAGGTCAGATCACGAAGCGCGCGACCATGGCGTTGAGTTCTACCGCCAGGCGCGACAGCTCATGGCTGGCGGCGCTGGTCTGGTTGGCCCCGGCCGCCGACTGGGTGGCCAGGTCGCGGATATTCACCAGGTTGCGGTCCACTTCGCGGGACACCTGGGCCTGCTCTTCCGAGGCGCTGGCGATCACCAGGTTGCGCTCGTTGATCTGGTTGATGGATTCGGCGATCTGCTCCAGGGCCTCGCCGGCGGCGCGAGCCAGGTCCAGGGTGCTCTGGGTGCGCTGGTTGCTCTGCTGCATCGACTCCACGGCCTGGCCGGTGCCGTTCTGGATGCCAGCCACCATCTTCTCGATCTCCTGGGTCGACTGGGCGGTGCGATGGGCCAGGGCCCGCACTTCGTCGGCCACCACCGCGAAGCCGCGCCCGGCCTCGCCGGCCCGGGCGGCTTCGATCGCAGCGTTCAACGCCAGCAGGTTGGTCTGCTCGGCAATCGCGCGGATCACGTCCAGGACCTTGCCGATGTCCCGGCCCTGGGTGGCCAGGCCCTCGATCATCACCGAGGTGTCCTGCACGTCGTGGGCCATGGTCTGGATCGCCTCGACGGTCTGCACCACCCGGTCGCGGCCGTCACGGGCAGCCTGGGTCGACTGCTGCGAAGCCTCGGAAGTGGACACCGCGTTGCGTGCCACCTCCTCCACTGCCGCGGTCATCTCGTTGACGGCGGTGGCGGCCTGCTCGATCTCGGTGTTCTGCTGCTGGACGCCACGGGAGGTTTCCTCGGTCACCGCGCTCAGTTGCTCCGAAGCCGAGGCCACCTGGGTCGCCGAACCGGCGATCTGCTCGATGGTGCGGCGCAGGCTGGCCTGCATCTCGGCCAGGGCCTGCAACAGGCGCGCCGGTTCGTCCTTGCCGTCGACCTCGATGCTCTGGCGCAGGTTGCCGCCGGCGATCACCTCGGCGGCGTTCAGCGCCTTGTTCAGCGGGAGGACGATGCTACGGGTCAAGAGCAACGCCAGGATGATGGTCAGCGCGGCAGCGATCAGCGCGACGATGACGATCCCGGCGATCGCGCTGCCATAGTGCTCGCCAGCGGCCTTGGAGGCGGCCGTGGCATCGGCGGCGTTGAAGGCGATCAACTGGTTCAGTTGCTCGCCCATCTGGTCGGTGCCGTCCTTGATCCGGGTGTTGATCAACTGGCGCATTTCATCGAGCTTGTCCTGGCGTGACAGTTCGAGCATCTCCTTCTGTGCCTGCAGGTAGTTCTCCAGGGTGGTGGAGAAGGTCTTGTACAGCGCCGCCTCCTGGGGCCCCGCCGGCAGCGCAGCGTAGCTGGCCTGGGCCTGGCGCACCTTGTCCACCAGCGCGCCGATGCGCGTCTGGGCTTCGGCCAGGCCTGCCGGCTCACGGTTGACCAGCACCCGGAACGACAGGATCCGCAGGCGCAGGACGTTCTCCGTCAGGTTGCCGAGGAAGGCGACGCTGGGTAGCTGGTTGCTCTCCATGTCGACCGACGCTTCGCGGATGATCGACATGCGATTGACCGCAAACACCCCCAGCACGATGACCAGCAGGGCGATAAAGGCAAAACCGAGGAAAGCTCGAGGGGCGATATTCAGGTTACGCAGGGTCATAGGGCGACTCTCGAAGGAGAACGGGATGATTGCATCCATGCCATGGGACCACCGGTGCATCGGGGGCTGTACCGGCGAGCAACACTGCGGCACCAAAGTCCGTGGGCCTATTGTGGATATCGGCCGACGTTGCGCTTTCATATGGCTGATCTGCAAAAAAAATCCTGAAAATGACCCGCGATTCAGGACGACAACGAAATAACGCGAAGTGAATCGATAAAGCACCGGCGAGCCGTCCAGGCGCGGGCAAAAAATCGCTGTTCCGGCGTTTTTGTTCCGGTTCGCGGCGGTTCCCTGCCACCCCATGGAAAGTGCAAGCCATTCGCCGAAAAAGCCATTTCTCCCCTGCTTGCCGCTGCCCATCATGGTCCCGGTCAATAAAAACAACGCCGAGACTGGATATGAAACCCGAAGACTTTCGTGCCTCCCCCGATCGCCCGCTGACCGGCTCCGAATACCTGGCCAGCCTGCGCGACGACCGTGAGATCTACATCTATGGCGACCGGGTCAAGGACGTCACCACCCACCCGGCCTTTCGCAATTCGGCCGCGTCCATGGCCCGCCTGTACGATGCCCTGCACGACCCGGCCACCCACGAACAACTGTGCTGGCCCACCGACACCGGCAATGGTGGCTACACCCACAAGTTCTTCCGTTCGGCCAGGAGCCCCGACGAGTTGCGCCAGCAGCGCGACGCCATCGCCGACTGGTCGCGCCTGACCTACGGCTGGATGGGTCGCAGCCCCGACTACAAGGCGGCCTTCGGCAGCGTGCTGGGAGCCAACGCCGAGTTCTACGGGCCCTTCGCCGACAACGCGCGGACCTGGTACAAGCGTATCCAGGAGGCCTGCCTCTACCTCAACCACGCCATCGTCAACCCGCCCATCGACCGCGACAAACCGGTGGACCAGGTCAAGGACGTGTTCATCTCGGTGGACCAGGAAGTCGAAGGCGGGATCATCGTCAGCGGCGCCAAGGTGGTGGCCACCAACTCGGCGCTGACCCACTACAACTTCGTCGGCCAGGGCTCGGCCCAGTTGCTGGGGGACAACACCGATTTCGCCCTGATGTTCATCGCGCCGATGAACACCCGGGGCATGAAGCTGATCTGCCGCCCCTCCTATGAACTCCAGGCCGGCATGAGCGGTTCGCCCTTCGACTACCCGCTGTCCAGCCGCTTCGACGAGAACGACGCGATCCTGATCATGGACAAGGTATTCATCCCCTGGGAGAACGTACTGATCTACCGCGACTTCGAGCGTTGCCGGCAGTGGTTCCCCCAGGGCGGGTTCGGCCGCTTGTTCCCGATGCAGGGCTGCACCCGCCTGGCGGTCAAGCTGGACTTCATCAGCGGCCTGCTGGTCAAGGCCCTGCAATGCACCGGCGCCCTGGAGTTCCGTGGGGTCCAGGCCCAGGTCGGCGAAGTGGTGGCCTGGCGTAACTTGTTCTGGTCCCTGACCGACGCCATGCACGGCAATGCCAGCGAGTGGCAAAACGGCGTCTACCTGCCCAGCGCCCAGGCCCTGCAGGCCTATCGGGTGCTGGCGCCCCAGGCCTATACCGAGATCAAGAAGATCATCGAGCAGGTGGTGGCCAGCGGCCTGATCTACCTGCCCTCCGGTTCCCGAGACCTCAAGGACCCTGTGCTTAACCAGTACCTGGGCACCTATTGCCGTGGTTCGGGAGGCATGGGCCACGAGGAGCGGATCAAGATCCTCAAGCTGTTGTGGGATGCCATCGGCACCGAGTTCGGCGGCCGCCACGAGCTGTACGAGATCAACTACGCCGGCAGCCAGGACGAGATCCGCATGCAGTGCTTGCGCCACGCCCAGGCCAGCGGCTCGATGCAAGCCATGACCGCCCTGGTGGATCGCTGCCTGGCCGATTACGACCTCGACGGCTGGACCGTGCCGCACCTGACCAACCCCGACGACATCAACATGCTCGATCGCATCCGCCAGTAGTCGTGCGCAGCGAGGGCCACGTGCCCTCGCCACCCAGGCCTTCGGAGAACCCTCATGTCCATACTCGACCCCAAGCAACTCGCCTTTCGCAACGCCATGGCGCACATGACCGCGGCGGTCAACGTCATTACCAGCAATGGCCCGGCCGGCCGTTGCGGCATCACCGCCACGGCGGTGTGCTCGATCACCGACAGCCCGCCGACGCTGATGGTCTGCGTCAACCGCAACAGCGCCCTGAACCCGGTGTTCAAGGGCAATGGCCGGCTGTGCGTGAACATCCTCAGCGGCGCCCATGAAGACCTGGCCCGGCACTTCGCCGGCATGACCGGCGTGGCCATGGACCAGCGCTTCGGCCTGCACCCCTGGCGCGACGGCCTGCAGGCCCTGCCGGTGCTGGAGGATGCCCTGGCCAGCCTGCAGGGACGGATCACCGAGGTCCAGGAAATCGGCACCCACTCGCTGATGCTGGTGGAGCTGGACGAGATCAGCGTGCAGGAGCGCGGTGATTCGCTGGTGTACTTCAGCCGCAGCTTCCACCGCCTGCCCCGGCCCTGCCAGGCCGCCTGAACTCGGCCCTCCCGGCCTGGACCTCATGCCGCCTCCTGCATCTGTAGGATGGCGGCCAACGGTCCAGGCGCCGATACTCGACCCAGGCCCTGCCCACGCCTGCCCTGGCGTACCGGCCGTCGATCCTTCAGTGACGAAAACAATAACAACGTCGCCCCGAGGTACCGCGCCATGAGTCGATCCCAGCCCCCTGCGCCCGGCCGCTTGCAAGCCTTCAGCGAACTGGTCCTGGCCTTGCAGCAACTGGCCCAGAACAAGGACATCGAGCAGCTGCACCCGCACGCCCTGGCCCGCATCGCCAGGTTGCTGCCCTTCGACAGCGCCTGGTGGGGCCGCTCGGCCCTGGTGAACGGCGTGCCGGACGAACACAGTTGCTACCTGTACCGCCTGCCCCCCAGCTACCTGCCGGACTGGCAATCGATCCGCCATGTCGATGTCACCGTGAGCCGGGTGCACCAGGTCCCGGGCCGCTCGGTGATCGTCGACATGGCCGATCCGGACAACGGCGCCGGCCTGAACTGGCTGGGGCGCCTGTACAACATCGGCGAACTGCTGTGCGTGGTGCACATCGACCCCCATACCCACCTGAGCAGCCACCTGGCCCTGTACCGCCAACCCGGCGCAGCGCGTTTCACCACCGACGACCGCGAGTTGCTGGACAACCTGATGCTGCACCTGGTGGCGGCGGTCTCGGCCAACCAGATTCGCACCCTGGTGGCCACCCGCGAGCAACTCACCCGGCCACGCAACCTGGCCCTGGCGGTCTGCGACCAGCGCGGCGTGCTGCACTGCGCCGAGAGTGGCTTCGTCGAACTGCTGCTCAACGAATGGCCGCACTGGAGCGGCCCGCAGCTGCCGCAATCCCTGGAGCTGGGCAACTACGAAGGCAAGTGCCTGCACGTGGAGTCCCAGGCGGTGGGCGACCTGTTCCTGCTGGCGGCCCGCAGCCGCACCTTGCTGCCCCAGCTCAGTCCCCGGGAAAACGAGGTCGCGCAAAGCTTCGGCGACGGCAAGACCTACAAGGAAGTGGCGCGCGACCTGGGCATGTCGCCCAACACCGTGCGCCATCACATCCGCGCCATCTACAGCAAGCTTGGGGTCAAGGACAAAGCGCGCATCGCCCAGCTGCTGCACGCCCCGCCCGACTGACCCTCGTAGCGCCTTCCCACGCTGATTCGCGCCGTCACCCGTGACGGTCACGGGCAGCCCTTGCCCGGTTTCCAGCCCCTGCCGCCTGCCGGCAAGCCGTGCGCCGCACAACAACGCCAACACGAGACGCATCGCCCATGACCAGGAACCTCATCCGTACCGCGCTCGCCGTGGCCAGCACCCTGGCCAGCCTGTCGCCCCAGGCCGCCGATCTCAACGCCCGGGATTTCTTCGCCGCCCCGGTAGGCACCAGCCTCGGCGTGCTGTACCTGCCCGCCACCCGCGCCGACAGCTTCCATGGCCCGGCCGACACCACCGGCAAGGCCGACCTGCGGGTCAATGCCATGGCCTACCGCCAGGTGTTCTTCAGCAACCTGTGCGGCACCCTGTGCACACCGCAGTTCATCGTGCCCTTCGTCGACACCGATGCGCGCCTGCCCGGTGCCGCGCGCCGTAGTCGCGAGAGCGGTTTCGGCGATCCCCAGGTGGGCGGCACGCTGTTCTTCATCAACCAGCCGCAAAGTCGCACCTACAGCGGCTTGCTGACCCTGATCACGTTGCCGGTGGGCGAGTACCACAGCCGCGAGCCCGGGGTCTCGCCAGGGGCCAACCGCTGGGGCGCGACCTTCGTCTACAACTACACCCAGGGCCTGGGCGAGAAGTGGGTCCTGGAGGCCAACCTCGAAGCCCAGTTCTACGCCACCAACGATGACTACCTGGGCAGCGACCTCAAGCAGGACCCGCTGTACCGCCTGCAAGCCTTCGCCTCCTACGACTTCACGCCCAGCACCTACGGCGCCCTGCGGCTGATCCAGGCCGATGGCGGCGAACTGCGCATCGACGACCGGCGCATCGACGACACCCACCGGCGCTACGCCCAGGTCGGATTCGAGCTGGGCCACTGGCTGGACTCACGCAACCAACTGATGTTCAGCCTGTCGCGCAACGTCGCCACCGACAACGGTTTCGCCGGCACCGACGCCCTGTTGCGCCTGGTCCACGTGTTCTGACCCCCGCCCGAGGAAGCCCGTCCATGCATAGCCATAACCCTGCCCTGAGCGACACCGCGCCATCGGCCCGCCAACCCCTGGGGCTCCTGGCGGCCATCGTGCTGTTCGCCGCCATCACCCCCGCGGTGCTGCTGATGGCCCCGGCCATCGCCGCGCAACTGGCCAGTCAGTGGCAACTGAGCCCGACCCGGATCGGCGACCTGTTCAGCGCCGAGCTGGGGGCCATGAGCCTGGCCACCCTGCCCGCCATCTGGTGGCTCAAGCACCTGGACTGGCGCCGCGCAGCCTTGTGCAGCGCGGTGCTGTTCATCGCCGCCAACCTGCTGTCGATGCTGGTCCATGACTACTGGCTGTTGCTGGTGGCGCGTTTTTGCAGCGCCCTGGCCGGCGGCTCGCTGATGATCATCTGCCTGGCCAGCGCCGCCGCCAGCCCCAACCCCAGTCGCGCCTACGGCTTCTGGGTGATGGGCCAGCTGGTGTTGGGGGCCATTGGCCTGAGCCTGCTGCCGCTGCTGTTCGAGCACTTCGGCCTCGGCGCCTGCTACCTGATCCTGGCGCTGCTGATGGTGCTCTGCCTGCCCCTGGCCCGCTGCTTTCCCGCCGGCGCCGAACCGTCACTGGACGCCGCCACGCCAGCCCCGCCGATCTCCTGGCTCAAGGCCGGCCTGGGCATCCTCGGCATCCTCGCCTTCTACATCAGCCTGAGCGGGGTCTGGACCTTCATCGGCGCCATCGGCAGCCAGGCCGGGCTCTCGGCCCAGGCCAGCGGCGACATCCTGGCCATCGCCACCCTGATGGGCATCGTCGGCGCCCTGTGCGCCACCTTGTTCGGCGACCGCCTGCCCGGCAGCGGCCTGTTGTGGCTGGGCTACGGCCTGATGGCCGGCTCGGTGCTGGTGCTGTACGGCCAACCGCAACTGGCGCGCTTCGCCCTGGCGGCCCTGGTGTTCAAGTTCACCTGGACCTTCATCCTGCCGCTGGTGTTGGCGCGCCTGGCGCAGATGGATCGCAGCGGGCGCCTGATGAACGCCTCCAACCTGGTGATCAGCGTCGGCCTGGCCATCGGCCCGGCCCTGGCCGGACGCCTGATCGAAAGCAGCGGCGGCTTCCACGGCCTGCTGCTGGCCGGCGCCGCCCTCACCCTGCTGTCCCTGGCCCTGGTCCTGGGCTGCCGCCCCACCCGCTCGTCACCATTTTCTTGAACGATGGATGTCACCATGACCTGCAAAACCGCGTTTTTCTTCGATGAACTGTGCCTGTGGCACAGCGCCAGCCCCCACAGCCTGACCCTGCCGGTAGGCGGTTGGGTGCAGCCACCGGCAGCCGCCGGACATGCCGAGTCGCCGGAAACCAAGCGCCGGCTGAAAAGCCTGATGGATGTCAGCGGGCTGACCCGGCAACTGCAACTGCGCAGCGCCGAACCGGCCAGCGACCAGGACCTGCTGCGGGTCCATGGCGCCGCCTACCTGCAACGCTTCAAGGCCCTGAGCGATGCCGGCGGCGGCGAGCTGGGCGACCAGGCACCGGTGGGGCCCGGCAGTTATGAAATCGCCAAGTTGTCCGCCGGGCTGGCCATCGCCGCGGTGGAGGCGGTGCTCAGCGGCGAGGCCGACAACGCCTACGCCCTGTCCCGGCCACCGGGGCACCACTGCCTGGCCGACCAGGCCATGGGGTTCTGTTTCCTGGCCAACATCGCCATCGCCATCGAGGCGGCCAAGGCCCGCCACGGCCTGGGCAAGGTAGCGGTGATCGACTGGGACGTGCACCACGGCAACGGCACCCAGGCGATCTTCGAGGAGCGCGCCGATGTGCTGACCCTGTCCCTGCACCAGGACGGCTGCTTCCCGGCCGGCTACGGCGGCGAGCAGGACCGTGGGCGCGGCCCGGGCCTGGGCTACAACATCAACGTTCCGTTGCTGCCCGGCGGCGGGCACGACGCCTACCTGCAAGCCATGCAGCGCATCGTGGTGCCGGCGCTGGAGCGCTTCGAGCCGCAACTGATCATCGTCGCCTGCGGCTACGACGCCAACGCCGTGGACCCGCTGGCGCGGATGCTGTTGCACAGCGACTCGTTCCGCGAGATGACCCAGTGCCTGCGCGACGCCGCCGCGCGCCTGTGTGGCGGGCGCCTGGTGCTGGTGCATGAGGGCGGCTACTCCGAGGCCTATGTGCCGTTCTGTGGCCTGGCGACCCTGGAGGCACTGTCGGGCATCCGCACCGCGGTCACCGACCCGATGCTGGAGTTCGTACGCCTGCAACAGCCCAAGGAACCGGCCCTGGCCCTGCAACGCCAACTGCTGGAGCGCCAGGCCCAGGCCCTCGAGGCCTTCGCTCGCTGACCCCGCGGGCATTGCACCAACGACGCCACGACAACCAGAGAAACCGACCATGCCTGAAGCCGCCACCCGAGAGTTCTGGAAAGACCTGCAGCCCATCGCCGACTGCTTCAAGCCCGACGCCAGGCCCGAGGTCTACCTGCCCGACGCCGCCAGCGACGACCTGAGCCTGTACGTACCTTTCACCGAGACCGTGTCTTCGCGCCCGCTGTGGATCTCCCCCAGCGAGAACCGCTGGTGCGACATCCTGATGGCCCGCAGCGCCGGGCTGGTCAACCGCCACTATCACCCCCACGAAGTCTTCGCCTACACCCTGTCCGGCAAATGGGGCTACCTGGAGCACGAATGGACCGCCACCGCCGGCGACTTCGTCTAAGAGCCCCCAGGCGAAGGCCACACCCTGGTGGCCTACGCACATGAGCAGCCGATGCGGGTGTTCTTCATCGTCAAGGGCCCGTTGATCTGGCTCGACGAACGGGGCGAGCCCGACGGCTACTTCGACGTGCACTCCTACATCGCCCTGTGCCGTGCGCACTACGAAAAGATCGGCCTGGGCGCGGCCCCTATCGACACCCTGTTTCGCTGATCACTGCCTCGACCTGCGTGCGAAGAACCACCATGGCTTGTAAAAACAACCAGGCCAGCGACGAGAACACCTTGCCGGGGAGCTGTTCCTGACCTTCGGCTTCGTATTTTTCGACCGCCTGGCGCTGTCCTTGCTGTTCCCCTTCATGGCCGGCAAGTTGCAACTGGGCAACCGCCACCTGGGCTTGTTGTCTTCGGTGCTGGCCCTGACCAGGGTGGTTTCCGCGGCGCTGGTGGGGCCTGGCCGAGGCCTACGGCTGGCGCCATGCGTTCAGCATCTCGCCGGTGCCCGGTTTGCTGATCTGGCGCTACGTCCAGCCGGATGCACCCAGCCGCGCAGCATCTGCACAGGGCCCGAGCGACCACGGCTTTGTCGTCGGCCTGCAAGTGGCTCTCGATGTCGCCTCGCTGCTAGGTTTGTGAGACGGACTTTCCCTGACTGCCATGAGGCAAGCGCCATGAACAAGACTGCGCCCCACAGCTACGACTACATAGTGATCGGTGCCGGCTCCGCCGGTTGCGTGCTGGCCAACCGACTGTCCGCCGACCCTGGCGTACAGGTGTGCCTGGTGGAAGCCGGTCCCAGCGACCGTACATGGCTGCCGGGAGCCTATGTCCGCACGCCAGCGGGCCTCATCCGCCTGATCGCCAACCCGCGCTGGAACTGGATGCACGCCTTCAGCGCCCAGGCCAGCAGTGGCGACCGACCGATTCCTTGTCCCCGGGGCCGGGTCTGGGGCGGGTCCAGCGCCATCAACGGCATGATCTACATCCGTGGCCACCGCCACGACTACGACCAATGGGCCGCCGCCGGCAACCAGGGCTGGAGCCATGACGAGCTGCTGCCCTATTTCAAGCGCTCGGAACACTTCGAGCCCGGGGACGCGCCCTGGCATGGCCGCGGCGGCGAACTCAACGTCGCCGAGCAGCGCAGCCCGAGTCCGGTCAACCGGGTGTTCTTCGAGGCCGCCGCGCAGTTGGGCTGGAGCTACAACCCGGACTTCAACGGGCCGGAGCAGGAAGGTTTCGGTCCCTTTCACGTGACCCAGATCAACGGTGAACGCTGCAGCTCGGCCCGGGCATTCCTGCACCCGATCCTGCAACGATCGAACCTCACGGTGCTCAGTTCCACCCTGACTCACCGTGTACTGCTGGAGGGCAAGCGCGCCACCGGCGTGGAAGTCAGCCAGGATGGCCAGGCGCGCCAGCTGTTGGCGCGGCGCGAGGTGATTCTCTGCGCCGGGGCGATCAATTCGCCGCAACTGTTGCTGCTCTCGGGGATTGGGCCTGCCGAGGAACTGCAGCGCCACGGTATTGCCCAGCGTCATGCCTTGCCCGGGGTCGGCCACAACCTGCAAGACCACCAGGACATTGTGTTGATGTACCGCTGCCGCCCCGCATTGAGCTATGGCCTGTCGCCCCGGGGCCTGCTGCCCCTGGCCCTTTCGCCCTGGCAATACCTGGCCCGGCGCCGGGGGCCACTGACCTCCAATACCGTGGAATCCGGAGCCTTCCTGCGCCTGGACCCAGACTCGCCAGTGCCTGAGCTGGGCTTGATCGTCGCCCCGGGCCTGAGAAACCAGCCCCAGCGCCTGATCCCGGTGGGCCATGGCATCAGCCTGCACATGGCGGTGATGCATCCACTGAGCCGTGGCCGGGTGCGCCTGGCCTCGGCCGACCCGCAGGCCAAGCCATTGATCGAAGCCAACTTCCTCAGCCATCCGCAGGACCTGCACAAGCTGGTGGAGGGCCTGCGCCTGGTACGCCGGCTGGCGGCGACCCGGGCCTTCGCCCAGCACCTGCAAGGTGAGCTGGTGCCCGGGCCACAGGTGCAGAGCCAGGAACAGATCGAACAGTGGATCCGGCACAACCTGGGCACGGTGTTCCACCCGGTGGGCACCTGCAAGATGGGCCATGACGAATGGGCGGTGGTGGACGACCAGTTGCGGGTCCACGGCCTGCAAGGGCTGCGGGTGGCGGACGCCTCGATCATGCCGCAGCTGATCACCGGCAACACCAATGCCCCGGCGATCATGATCGGCGAAAAGGCCGCCGACCTGGTGCTGGCCGCCCGGCGAGCCGATTCGCAGGCCACGGTTCTGGCACCTGAACCTGAAGCATTGCGATAACGCCAGGACCAGCCGGTGCCCGTGGTTCAGCCGGCACGGGTAGCGCCGCCCATGGACGGCATTCCCCAGGTGCCGGCCCCAGGTTGCCGGGCCTTGCTCTGGCGGTATTCGCCCGGGGTCATCCGTGCATAGCGCTGGAAAAACCGGCTGAAATAGGCCGGGTCCTTGAACCCCAGCTGGTAGCAGATTTCGTTGGCCGAGCTGCCGGTGAACAGCAACAGGCGCTTGGCCTCCTGCATCAGGCGCTCGTACACCAGGTGCTTGGACGGCAAATCGGCGATGCGCCGGCAGATATCGTTGAGCCGCGCCTCGGTCACCCCGATCTGCCCGGCATAGCGCCCCAGGGGCCAGTGCTCCAGGTAGTGCGCCTCGATCAGCTCGTTGAAGCGATGGAAGATCTGCAGGTCTTCGTGGCGCGCCGGGCGGGCTTCCAGGGAGTTGGCCGAGAGCCGCAGCAGGCTGATCAGCAGCAACCGGGTCAAGGCTTGCAGCGCCGGCTCGCGCCCGGCCCCCTGCCCGTCGATCTCCTGCTGCAACTCATGGAACAGGCATTCCAGGCGCCGCACCTCGCCGGCGAACCCGGCACCGAGCCGGCCCAGGGCCACGCACGCCGGCGGCACCTGGGGAGCCGGGGCCAGGGCCGGGTCCGCGCCGATCAACTCCCATACCAGTTGCTGGCGCACCGTGAGCACATGACCCTCGGCATCGGCCTCGGTGACGAAGGCATGGGCGATGGTCGGCGGCGTGAGGAAGAACATCGGCCCGGACTCCAGGTATTGCCGGTCGTCGAGGTAGACGCGCACCGCGCCGCTTTGCACGTAGTGCACCTGGAAGAACCGGTCATGGCGATGCACCGGCATGTTGCGGCCGAAAAAACCGGCCAGGTTGCTCAGCTTGTCGTAGTGCACCTGGGCATCGGCGTAGCGCTGGTCGTAGACCTGGCCGATGTTGATGTTGGGGATCGGTTGGCGTGGGTGCATGGCGCCCCTCTCTTGTTGTTTTCAGCACGCGGGCCTGGGCCATCCTGGGTGATTCGCCGCGTCCCCGCCAGGGTGCGGCACAACAGGCAAGACAGCTGCTTGACGATCGTTAACATATTAAATATAACGTTAATACATTAACGAATTCATCCCGCGACCGGCAAGCGCCGCACGGGCCCGAGACCCGCAACCAGGAGACGCTCGATGAGCCGAGCCTTGAACGACCACGCTGGCGGCACCCTGTTCGGCGTGGCGCTGAACTACCAGGGGTTGCTGCACGAGCATCTGGAGCGCTTCAACCAGCCGCCCTACCAGAAGCCGCCGGTGAAGCCGGTGCTGTTCATCAAGACCCCCAACACCCGCAACCAGCACGACGGCGCTGTCGAGCATCCGGCCGGCGAACGCCTGCAACCGGGCCCGGCCCTGGTCGTGGTGATCGGCAAGCGCGCCAGCCGGGTCAGCGAGGCCCAGGCCCTGGAACACGTGGCCGGCTATACCATCGCCAACGAATTCAGCCTGCCGGAGGACAGCTACTACCGCCCGGCGGTCAAGGCCAAGTGCCGCGATGGCTTCTGCACCCTGGGCCCGGTCCTGGTGCCGGCCGCCGAGGTCGCCGACCCGCAGGCGCTGACCATCAAGCTGCTGGTCAATGGCCAGGTGGTGCAGGAAAACACCACCGCCAACCAGGTCCGCAGCGTGGCCCGACTGATCGCCGAGCTCAGCGAATTCATGACCCTGGACGTCGGCGACGTGCTGCTCACCGGCACCCCCGAAGGCCGGGTCGACGTGCGGCCCGGTGATCGGGTCGATATCGAGATCAGCGGCCTGGGCCGCCTCACCAACCACATCGTCGCGCCACAGGAGGCCCGCCCATGAAACACGCCCGCATCCTGTTCGAAGGCAAGGTCCACAAGGGCCTGGTCGACGACCAGCACAACGTGCGCCTGGCCGATGGCCGCGTGCTCGGTGAGCACCAGGTCACCTGGCTGCCACCCGCCACCGGCAACATGTTCGCCCTGGGCCTGAACTATGCCGACCACGCCCGCGAGCTGGCCTTCACCCCGCCCACCGAGCCCCTGGCGTTCATCAAGTCGCCGGGCACCTACACCGGCCACAACCAGCGGACCTGGCGCCCGGATGGCGTCGCCTACATGCACTACGAGTGCGAGCTGGTGGCGGTCATCGGCAAGCCGACGA
This sequence comes from Pseudomonas sp. MSSRFD41, assembly GCF_014230245.1. Classification (NCBI taxonomy): domain Bacteria; kingdom Pseudomonadati; phylum Pseudomonadota; class Gammaproteobacteria; order Pseudomonadales; family Pseudomonadaceae; genus Pseudomonas; species Pseudomonas sp. MSSRFD41. The sequence goes on from NZ_JACKZK010000009.1 coordinate 130,009, forward strand.
AGCACGTCAAGCGCGCCGACGCCCTCGACTACCTGGCCGGCTACACGGTGTGCAACGACTACGCCATCCGCGACTACCTGGAAAACTACTACCGCCCCAACCTGCGGGTGAAGAACCGCGATGCCACCACCCCGGTGGGCCCCTGGATCGTCGACGTCGGCGACGTGCCCGATCCCGGCAACCTGACGCTGCGCACCTGGATCAACGGCGAGCTGAAGCAGGAAGGCACCACCGCGGACATGATCTTCGACATTCCCTACCTGATCGAATACTTCTCCAGCTTCATGACCCTGCAACCGGGCGACATGATCGCCACCGGCACCCCCGAGGGCCTGGCCGACGTGGTGCCGGGCGATGAAGTGGTGGTGGAAGTGCAAGGCGTGGGGCGCCTGGTCAACCGAATCGTCAGCGAAGCCGAGTTCTTCGCCCATCCAGCACAAGGGGCAACAGCATGATCAAGCATTGGATCGACGGCCGCGAAGTCGCCAGTCGCGACACCTTCGTCAACTACAACCCGGCCACCGGCGAGGCCATCGGCGAAGTCGCCAGCGGCGGTGCCGAGGAAGTGGCCCGTGCGGTGGCCGCGGCCAAGGAAGCGTTCCCGAAATGGGCCAACACCCCGGCCAAGGAACGCGCGCGCCTGATGCGCCGCCTGGGTGAGCTGATCGACCAGAACGTACCGCAACTGGCGGAGCTGGAGACCCTGGACACCGGCCTGCCGATCCACCAGACGCGCAACGTGCTGATTCCCCGGGCCTCGCACAACTTCGACTTCTTCGCCGAGGTCTGCACCCGCATGGATGGCCACAGCTACCCGGTGGACGACCAGATGCTCAACTACACCCTGTACCAGCCGGTGGGGGTCTGCGCCCTGGTGTCGCCGTGGAACGTGCCGTTCATGACCGCCACCTGGAAGACCGCGCCCTGCCTGGCCCTGGGCAACACTGCGGTGCTGAAGATGAGCGAGCTGTCGCCGCTGACCGCCAATGAACTGGGACGCCTGGCCGTCGAGGCCGGCATCCCCAATGGCGTGCTCAACGTGATCCAGGGCTATGGCGCCACCGCCGGCGATGCCCTGGTGCGCCACCCGGACGTGCGCGCCATTTCCTTCACTGGCGGCACCGCCACCGGCAAGAAGATCATGCAGACCGCGGGCCTGAAGAAGTACTCCATGGAACTGGGGGGCAAGTCGCCGGTGCTGATCTTCGAGGACGCCGACCTGGAACGGGCCCTGGACGCCGCGCTGTTCACCATCTTCTCGCTCAATGGCGAGCGCTGCACTGCCGGCAGCCGGATCTTCATCCAAGAAAGCGTGTACCCGCAGTTCGTCAAGGAGTTCGCGGCCCGGGCCAAGCGCCTGATCGTCGGTGACCCGACGGACCCCAAGACCCAGGTCGGCTCGATGATCACCCAGCAGCACTACGACAAGGTCACCGGCTACATCCGTATCGGCATCGAGGAAGGCGCGACCCTGCTGGCCGGTGGCCTGGAGCGGCCGGCCGGCCTGCCGGCGCACCTGTCGCGCGGGCAGTTCATCCAGCCCACGGTGTTCGCCGACGTGGACAACAAGATGCGCATCGCCCAGGAAGAGATCTTCGGCCCGGTGGTGTGCCTGATCCCGTTCAAGGACGAAGCCCAGGCCCTGGCCCTGGCCAACGACACCGAGTACGGCCTGGCGTCCTACATCTGGACCCAGGACATCGGCAAGGCCCACCGCCTGGCCCGGGGGATCGAGGCCGGCATGGTGTTCATCAACAGCCAGAACGTGCGCGACCTGCGCCAGCCATTCGGCGGCGTCAAGGGCTCGGGCACCGGGCGCGAAGGGGGTGAATACAGCTTCGAGGTGTTCGCCGAGATCAAGAACGTCTGCCTCTCCATGGGCAGCCACCCTATCCCGCGCTGGGGCGTGTAAGGTTCAGGACCGTCCCGGATCCCCCAACAATAAGATGTTTCAGGAGAAGCACCATGGGCGAAGTCGTCATGGCCGCCAAGGTCTGCCACGTTCCATCGATGTACCTGTCCGAGTTGCCGGGCAAGCACCACGGCTGCCGCGAGGCGGCCATCGCCGGGCACAAGGAGATCGCTCGCCGGGCCCGTGAGCTGGGCGCCGACACGGCGGTGGTGTTCGATGTGCACTGGCTGGTCAACAGCGGTTACCACATCAATTGCGGCGAGGTGTTCAACGGCACCTACACCAGCAACGAGCTGCCGCACTTCATCAAGAACATGACCTACGACTACCCGGGCTGCCCGGCGCTGGGGGAATTGATCGCCGCCGAGGCCAACGCCGCCGACGTGCGTACCCTGGCCCATAACATCCCCAGCCTGGAGCTGGAGTACGGGACCCTGGTGCCCATGCGCTACATGCACATGGACGTGCCCGCCGCCGAGCATTTCCAGGTGGTGTCCATCGCGGCCTGGTGCGCCTGGCACACGCTGGCCGACAGCTTCACCTTCGGCGCCGCCGTGCGCCGGGCCATCGAGAAGAGCGAGCGCAAGGTCCTGGTGCTGGCCTCCGGTTCCCTGTCCCACCGGTTTTCCGATGACCGCGAGGCCGAGGCCAACATCCACAACTGGACCCGGGAATTCGACAAGCAGGTCGACCAGCGCGTGGTGGAGTTGTGGCAGCAGGGCCGCTTCCGCGAGTTCTGCGCGATGCTCCCCGACTACGCCGAGCACTGCTATGGCGAAGGCAAGATGCACGACACGGCGATGCTCCTCGGGCTGCTGGGCGGCCCCGAGTACAACCGCCCGGCCGAGATCGTCACGCCGCTGTTCGGCAGCTCCGGCACCGGCCAGATCAATGCCATTTTTCCGTTGTGAAGGCCGTGTAAAGCGGCAAGCTGCAAGAAAACGTCAAGAGCAGCGGTGAGCCGCGAGCCCCAGCCACAAGAGATCCCTCTTGCAGCTTGCGGCTTGCCCCTTGCCGCTGCCTCCAAAGGAGGTTCCCGTGCCGCATTTCATCGCTGAGTACACCGACAACATCGAAGGCCAGGCCGACCTGCCGGGGCTGTTCGAAAAGGTCCACGACTACCTGGGCGCCAGTGGCGTGTTCCCCCTGGGCGGCATCCGCAGCCGCGGGGTGCGCCTGGACACTTGGCGCATGGCCGACGGCAAGCATGACTACGCCTTCGTCCATATGCGCCTGCAAGTGGGGGCCGGGCGCGACCTTGAAACCCGGCGCCAGGTGGCCGAGGGCCTGTTCGAGATCATCAAGGCGCACTTCGCCCAATTGCAGGCTCAGCGCTTGCTGGCCCTGTCGTTCGAGATGAGCGAGTTGGAGGCCGAGCTCAACTTCAAGCACAACAACGTCCACGCCTTCCTCAAGTCGCTGTAGCCGCCGTAGCCGGCGGCTTGCGCAACCCACAAGAACAACAACGAGGCCACGCCCATGTCCCGCCCCGCCATTGCCCAGGCCCCGCTGGCCGAGGCCAACGATTGCTATCGCAAGATCACCTGGCACCTGATGCCATTGCTGTTCGTCTGCTACATCTTCGCCCACCTGGACCGGATCAACATCGGCTTCGCCAAGTTGCAGATGACCCAGGACCTGGGCTTCAGCGACAGCGTCTACGGCCTGGGCGCCGGGTTGTTCTTCATCGCCTATGCGCTGTTCGGCGTGCCCAGCAACCTGGCCCTGGAGCGGGTCGGGCCACGGCGCTGGATCGCCCTGCTGATGCTGGTCTGGGGCCTGTTGTCCAGCGCCCTGATGCTGGTCCAGGACGCCTGGGGTTTCTATGTGCTGCGCTTCTTGCTGGGGGTGGCCGAGGCCGGCTTCTTTCCCGGCATCCTGGTACTGCTCAACCGCTGGTTCCCGGCCGAGCGCCGTGGCCAGGCCACCGCGCTGTTCGCCATCGCCGTGCCCATGGCCGGAGTCCTGGGCGGCCCGCTGTCGGGCTGGATCCTGGAGAACTTCCATGACCGCGGCGGCTTGCGCGGCTGGCAATGGATGTTTTTGATCGAGGGCCTGCCGGTGGTGCTGCTCGGGCTGCTGGTGCTCAAGGCATTGCCGGACAGCATCGAGCAGGCCACATGGCTCAGCGCCGCGCAAAAGGCCTGGTTGCACAAGGCCCAGCAACAAGAGGAGCAGCGCAAATCCATCAACCGCTTCAGCGACATTCTCAAGGACCGCCACGCCTGGCTGTTGGTGGGCATCTATTTCGCGGTGATGCTGGCGGTCAACACCATCGCCTTCTGGATGCCGAGCCTGATCCATCATTCCGGCGTGGCCGGGGACAGCGACGTTGGCCTGCTCAGCGCCCTGCCCTACCTCGCCGGTTGCCTGTTCATGCTGGCGGTCGGCCGCTCCTCGGACCGCCTGCGCGAACGCCGCTGGCACCTGGCCGTGCCGCTGCTGATGGCCTGCCTGGGCCTGGTGCTGACCGCCCTGGCGCCGCAGAACCCCTGGCTGGTGATGTTCGGCCTGCTGGTGGCGGGCATGGGCGCCAGCGCCGCACTGCCGATGTTCTGGCAACTGCCGCCGGCCTTCCTGGCCAGCAATACCCAGGCGGCGGGCATCGCCCTGATCAGCTCCTTCGGCAGCGTCGCGGCCTTCCTCGCGCCTTACCTGATCGGCGTGGTGCGTGATGCCACCCAAAGCGCCAGCCTGGCGCTGTACGCCCTGGCCCTGCTGATCGCCCTGGGCGCCTGGCTGGTGCTCCGGGTGCCGGCCCCTATCGTCAATCCACAAGAGAAATGAACATGCTCAGCCCCTCCGCCATCCAACAGGCCGCGGCGCGCCTCGATGCCGCTGAACGCAGCCGCGAACAGATCGGCCAGCTGTCCCTGGAATACCCGGATATCCGCATCGAGGATGCCTATGCGATCCAGCGCAGCTGGGTGGAACGCAAGATCCGCGACGGCCGCCGGCTGGTGGGCCACAAGATCGGCCTCACCTCCCGGGCGATGCAGGTGTCGTCGAACATCAGCGAGCCGGACTTCGGCGCCCTGCTGGATGACATGCTGTTCGATGAAGGCAGTGACATTCCCTTCCAGCGCTTCATCGTGCCGCGGGTCGAGGTGGAGCTGGCGTTCATCCTCGGCAAGCCCCTCAAGGGCCCCGGCTGCACCCTGTTCGATGTGCTGGAGGCCACCGACTGGGTGATCCCGGCGCTGGAGATCATCGACGCGCGCATCCAGCAGGTGGACCCGCAGACCCAGGCCACGCGCAAGGTCTTCGATACCATTTCCGACAACGCCGCCAACGCCGGGGTGGTACTGGGTGGCAGGGCCGTGCGCCCCGGCGACGTCGACCTGCGCAAGGTGCCGGCGGTGCTGTACCGCAACGGCGTGATCGAAGAGTCCGGGGTCTCGGCCGCGGTGCTCAACCACCCGGCCAAGGGCGTGGCCTGGCTGGCCAATAAGCTGGCGGCCTACGACGTCGGCCTGGAAGCCGGGCAGATCATCCTCGGCGGCTCGTTCACCCGTCCGGTGGCCGCACGCCCGGGGGATGTGTTCCACGTCGACTACGACCACCTGGGCAGCATCGCCTGCCGTTTCGTCTGAGGAGAACGCCATGGACATGCCGCAGAACCTGTTCAAGCAACGCTTGCAAGGCCACGAGCCACAGATCGGCCTGTGGCTGGGCCTGGCCAATGCCTACTGCGCCGAGCTGGCGGCCAATGCCGGTTTCGACTGGCTGCTGCTGGATGGCGAGCACGCCCCCAACGACTTGCGCAGCTTGCTGGGGCAATTGCAGGCCATCGCCCCCTACGGCGCCCACGGCATCGTCCGCCCGCCGATCGGCGATACCGCGCTGATCAAGCAATTGCTGGATATCGGTGCCCAGACCCTGTTGGTGCCCATGGTCGAAAGCGCGGCCCAGGCGCGCCAGTTGGTCAGCGCCATGCGTTATCCGCCCCAGGGCATTCGCGGGGTCGGCAGCGCCCTGGCCCGGGCCTCACGCTGGAACAGCATCCCCGGCTACCTGGACCAGGCCGACGAACACATGTGCCTGCTGGTGCAGATCGAGAACCTGGAGGGCTTGCGCAACCTGGACGAGATCGTCCGGGTCGAGGGGGTCGATGGCGTGTTCATTGGCCCCGCCGACTTGTCGGCGGCCATGGGTCATCGCGGCAATCCTGGGCATCCGCAGGTGGTCGCGGCGATCGAGGACGCCATCCTGCGGGTGCGCCAGGCCGGCAAGGCCGCGGGCATCCTCAGCGCCGACCCGGGCCTGGCCCGGCGTTGCATCGAACTGGGGGCCAATTTCGTCGCGGTGGGGGTGGACACCACGGTGCTGATGAAGGGCTTGCAGAACCTGGCCGGGCAATACAAGGCCCAGGACGCCCCCAGCAGCGAGGGTGGGGTCTACTGAGCGGGGCTTGCGCTAGCAAACCGTTGAAAATCTACCTGCGTCGCCATCGCTGCGTTAAAAACAAGCTGGTGCGCCAGCCCGGTCAAAATGCTCATTTACCACTCGTAAACTGCGCTTTTTCGCCTGTTTTTGCCTTGCGCTGGCTGCCTCGCCTACGTTTTTCAACGGCCTGTTAGACACTGGCCTGGCGGGTAGCGGCCAGGCGCCAGAGCCGGGCGATGTCCGCCGCCCGTTCGCGCAACAATCGCGGGGCCTCGGCGCAGGCCTGTTCCAGGCTCATGGGCCCGGAGGTCAGGGCGAAGGCCGCGTCCACGCCATGGGCGTACATCTGCTGGTAGCCCTCGCCGAGGGTGCCGGCGATGACGATCACCGGTACCCCTTGCTGGCGAGCGATCCGTGCCACGCCGAAAGGCGTCTTGCCGCGCAGGGTCTGGGCATCGAAGCGTCCTTCGCCAGTGATCACCAGGTCGGCGCCACGCACCGCCTGTTCCAACCCCACCAGCTCGGCGACCACTTCCACACCGGGGCGGAACCTCGCGCCGAGAAACGCCTTGGCGGCGAATCCCAGGCCGCCGGCGGCGCCACTGCCGGGTTCGTCACGCACGTCCCTGGGCAGCACCTGGGCGCAGAGATCGGCAAAGTGCCCCAGGGCCTGGTCCAGGGCCTGGACCTGCTGCGCCGAGGCACCCTTTTGCGGGCCGAAGATGGCCGAGGCGCCCTGCTCGCCACACAGTGGGTTGTTGACGTCGGCGGCGATCTCGAAACGCACCTGGGCCAGGCGCGGGTCCATGGCGTCGAGGTCGATGCTGGCCAGCTCGGCCAGGGCCAGCCCCCCCCGGGGCAGCACCTGGCCCCGGCGGTCCAGCAGCTTGAGGCCCAGGGCTTGCAGGGCTCCGGCCCCGCCGTCGTTGGTGGCGCTGCCGCCGATGGCCAGGATGATGCGCCGGGCGCCGGCGTCCAGCGCCGCCTGGATCAGTTCACCGGTACCGAAGGTGCTGCTGTGGCAGGCATCGCGCTGGCCTGGCGGCACCCGTTGCAGGCCACTGGCCTCGGCCATTTCGATGATCGCCGTGTGGCTCGATGCCAGCCAGCCCCAGCGAGCCTGCACTTCGCTACCCAGCGGGCCCTGGACCCGGGTGCTGCGCAGTTGCCCCTGGCAGGCGGCGAGTACCGAGTCCACCGTGCCCTCGCCACCATCGGCCATCGGGCACTGCAGCACCTGGGCTTCGGGCCAGGCCTCGGCCAGCCCCAGGGCAATGGCCTGGGCCACGCCTGCGGCACTCAGGCTGTCCTTGAACGAGTCGGGGGCGATGATGATTTTCATGGGGTTTCTCCAGTTCTCATGGCGCCATGCTGCCATTTGCCGCAGCGGCTGACGCCAGTCAGCTGCACAAGGGCGCAGGCACTTTATTGTTCATTGCTACAACCTGAACAGTCGGGATGATGGGGCGCCGTTATCCAGATGGAGCTCATGGGCCGCTTGGCGAGGATGGCGTCCTCGTGCGCAGCCTCGCAGGCTCGGCAGCGGCTACAGGGTCGTCCCGCAGGGGTAGCTGCTGTCGAGCGCCAGCGAGGCCGCGACCGGGGCGCAGCCCCCGTAATAGCGACACCGCCGTTATCCAGGAGGAAATTGGGAGGCGGGTTGCTGGGGCAGCAGTTGCACGGCCAGGTACAGCGACAGCATGCCGTCCAGGCGCAACGGGTCGACGCCGCTGAGTTCGGCAATGCGCTCCATGCGGTAGCGCAGGCTGTTGCGGTGGATGCCCAGGGCGTCGGCACAGGCCTGGCTCTGGCCGTCGTGTTCGCACCAACTGCGCAGGGTCGCGAGCAACTGTCCGTTGCCGTCCTTGGCCAGGACCTTGTGCAAGGGGCTGAGCAACTCGTCCAGGGCATCCTCGTTACGGTGGCGCCAGAGCATCACCGGCAGGCGGTAGCGGTCCAGGGTCAGCAGCCGGGTAGCAGGCAGGATGTCGCGCCCATAGGCCAGCAGGTCGCTGACCCGCCGGTAGCCGCGACGCAACCCCGGCAGGCCTTCGGCCGGGCCGCCCACCGCCACCCGCTGGATATCCCAGCCCAGGCCGACGATCCGCTCCAGCAGGCGCGGGTCGTCCAGGGTCAGGCTCGCCGGGCGGCACCAGAGCAACGAGGTTTGTGCGGCACTGACGCACCAGCTGTCCGGATAGCGGGACATCAACCAGGCGCTGAGGGTGTCGACGTTCTGCCCCGCCCCGGCTTCCAGCCCCAGCTCGAACAGATAGGGAATGCGCGCCAGTTGCGGCTTGAGGCCCATCTGCCGCGCCTCGTCCACCAGGCGCGGCGAGTCGCCGCCCTCGCCCAGCAGCAGTGCCAGCAGGTCATCGCAGCGCTGGCGGCGCCATTGCTGTTCGGCTTGCTGATGACGCTGGCTCACCAGCATTTCGGCGGTCATGCGTACCAGCTCGGCGTAGGTGCGCAGCAACGCCGGATCACCGGTGATGCCCAGCACGCCGATCAAGCGCTGGTCGTGCAACAGCGGCAGGTTGATCCCCGGTTGCACGCCCTTGAGCCGGCGAGCGGTGGGCTCGTCGATCTCCACCACCCGGCCGTTGGCCAATACCAGCTGCGCGCCTTCATGGCGGGTATTGATGCGCTCCGGCTCGCCGCTGCCCAGGATCAGGCCCTGGCTGTCCATGACGTTGACGTTGTTGGGCAGGATGGCCATCGTGCGGTCGACGATGTCCTGTGCCAGGTCATGATCGAGTTCGAACATGCTCGGTGATCCTTGGGTTGGCTACGACAGGGACGGGCCACGGCACGCGCGGCGTTGTTCAGTGGCACAGGGGGAGGAGGCATTCGCTGTGCGCCGGCACAAAGACAGCGGCGCCAGGGTGGCCGAGACTCTCGGGGCGGTCAACGTTACCCTTTGCACCGTGCAAAATCATAATAAAGAGAGATCCAGCATGTCACACAGAGCCGCTGCCGCCCTGGCCCAGGCTGACGACAAGAACGCCGTCTACAAGCGCATCACCCTGCGCCTGATCCCCTTCATCTTCATCTGCTACCTGTTCAACTACCTGGACCGGGTCAATGTCGGCTTCGCCAAGTTGCAGATGCTCGACGCCCTGAAGTTCAGCGAAACGGTCTATGGCCTGGGGGCCGGGATCTTCTTCATCGGCTACGTGCTGTGCGGCGTGCCCAGCAACCTGGCGCTGACCCGCTTCGGCCCGCGGCGCTGGATCGCCCTGATGATGATCGCCTGGGGCACGCTGTCCACCTGCCTGCTGTTCGTCACCACGCCAACCCAGTTCTACACCCTGCGCCTGTTCACTGGGGCCGCCGAAGCCGGCTTCTTCCCTGGCGTGGTGCTGTACCTGTCGCAGTGGTTCCCGACCTTTCGCCGTGGCCGGATCATGGCCCTGTTCATGTCGGCGATCCCGGTCTCGGGCCTGTTGGGCAGCCCGTTCTCCGGCTGGATCCTCAACCATTTCGCCGCCGGCCAGGGTGGCCTCGCCGGCTGGCAGTGGATGTTCCTGCTGCAGGGCATCCCCACCGTGGTGCTCGGCGCCCTGGCCTACTTCCTGCTGAGCGACGGCTTCGCCCACGCCAAGTGGCTGAGCCCGGCCGAGCGCGCCATGCTCGAGGCCGACCAGGCCGCAGACGCCGCCAACCAGCCCAAGACCGCCAGCGACTCCCTGGCCCAGGTGTTCAAGAACCCGGCGATCTGGGCCTTCGGCCTGATCTACTTCTGCATCCAGAGCGGGGTCTATGCCATCAACTTCTGGCTGCCGTCGATCATCAAGAACCTGGGGTTCGCCGATAACCTGGTGATCGGCTGGCTCAGCGCGATTCCCTACCTGCTGGCGGCGGTGTTCATGCTGCTGGTAGGCCGCTCGGCAGACCTGAACAAGGAGCGCCGCTGGCACCTCGTGGTACCCATGCTGATGGGCGCCGTGGGGCTTTTGATCGCGGTGAACTTCGCCGCCAACCCGGCCATCGCCATCTTCGGCCTGAGCATCGCCACCATGGGTGCCCTCACCGGCCTGCCGATGTTCTGGCCGGTGCCTACCGCGCTGCTCAGCGCCGGGGCGGCTGCCGGTGGCCTGGCGCTGATCAACTCCATGGGCCAGATGGCCGGCTTCCTCAGCCCCTACATCGTCGGCTGGGTCAAGGACAGCACCGGTTCCACCGATGCCGCCCTGTACCTGCTGGCGGCAGTGATCGTCGCCGGCAGCCTGCTGGCCCTGCGCATGACCCGCACCTTGCATCGCTGAACCCCGGCAACGCCAAAAGCCCGTTCGAGCATCGGCTGGAACGGGCTTTTTTCGTGGCGGCTTCAGTCCGGCGCGCCAGGATGCCGGGCGTAATCATGACTGCCGGTCAACGCCCCCGAGGCCGGGGCGTCCAGCTCCAGCAGCAGGCCGCCGGGCAGGCGCACGAAGATCTGCCAGAGGCCATCTTCCGGCACCTGCGCCACCTGGTACTCAAGACCGCTGGCCTGCACCCGCAGCAAGACCGCGGCGGCGGCCTGCTGGGTGCTGAAGGCGATATGGCTCAGCTGTGGCGTGGGGCAGACGTCTTGCTCGATGACATGCACCAGCGCCTGATCGTCCTGGTACAGCCAGCGCCCGGGGAACGGAAACGGCGGACGGCGGCCCGCTTGCAGCCCCAATAGCTCGGCCAAGGCCTGGGGCAGGGTCGAGCCGCCATCGGTGTTGAAGGCCAGGTGGTCGAAGCGCCAGTTCACAACAGGCCTCCACCGTCGACATCGATCAGGCTGCCGTTGATGAAGCCGTTCTCCATGGCCAGGATGAAGGCCGCCGCCACCTCCCCCGGCTCCCCGACCCGGCCGACCGGCAAGCTCGCGGCCGCCTTGGCGAACATCGCCGCGCGGGCATCGTCAGGCATGCCGGCGTAGGCCTCGGTAGCAGTGATCCCCGGGCTGATGACGTTCACCCGCCGTGGCGCCAGCTCCTTGGCCAGGTGCTTGCCCAGGGCATCGAGGGCGGCATTGAGGGTGGTCTTGAGCACCTGCCCCGGGACCATCTTGCGCGACAACATGCCCGAGGTCAGGCTGATGCTGCCCCGTGCCGCCAGGTATGGCAGCGCGGCCTGCACGGCGCGCCAGACACCCCAGAACTTGACCTCGAAGGCCCGGTGGGCGTCCTGCAGGTCAGTGTCGACCAAGGGTTTGGGAACGATGGCTGGACCGGCGCTGATCACCAGGTGGTCGAAGCCGCCCACGGCCTGGAACAAAGCCTCCAGGCTGGCGCTGTCGGTGATGTCCACGGCGATGCTGCGGGCGCTTTCCGGCAGACGCGCCTGCTGGCGCTGCAAGGCCTTAAGATCGCGCCCGGCCAGCACCACCCGGGCACCACGGGCGGCGGCCTGGTGCGCCACGGCGGCGCCGATGCCACTGCCGGCACCGATCACCACGACGGTCTGTTGGTGCAAGCCTGGATTGGAAAGAGTCATTGCAATCACCTGTTGTGAAGTAAAGGGATTACATCTTCACCGCTTGCCAATTGCAGAAAAATCCGCTTAAAACGCAAGGATCTTTAAAGGATTTTTATTAATGAGCTCGATCCTCGACCTGGAGATCTTCGTTCGTATCGCCGACGAAGGCAGTATTTCCGCGGCGGCGCGCAGCCTCGGCCTCACCGCGGCGGCGGCCAGCATCGCCCTGAAGCGCCTGGAAACCCGCCTGGGCAGTCGCCTGCTGGCCCGCTCCACCCGCAGCCTGCGCCTGACCCCGGAGGGTCGCCGCTACCTGGACAGCGTGCGCCTGGCCCTGGCCACCCTGGAGGATGGCGAACAGGCGCTCAGGCAGCAGGGCCAGGGCCTGTGCGGGGTGCTGCAGCTGTCGGCCCCTTCGGATTTCGGGCGCAACGCGCTGCTGCCCTGGCTCGACGAGTTCAAGAACCAGCACCCGCAACTGCGCCTGCAACTGCAGCTCAACGACCGCCATGCCGACCTGTTTCGCGAGAGCGTGGATGTGGCGCTGCGCTTTGGCGTGCCCGGGGACTCCAGCCTGGTGGCCCTGCCGATCCTGGCCGTGCATCACCGGGTGGTCTGCGCCAGCCCGCAGTACCTGGCCCGCCATGGCACACCTCAGGTGCCCGAGGACCTGGCCCGGCACAGCGCCCTGCTCTACCTGCGCGACGGCCAGCGCTACGACCTCTGGCGCTTCGGCCAGGCGGGCCAGGTGCGCGAGGTCCAGGTGCGCGGCGACTACGCGTGCGACGACGGCGAGGTCGCCCGGCGCTGGGCCCTGGCCGGCCATGGCCTGGTCTACAAGGCAAGGCTGGATGTGGCCGAGGACATTCGCGCCGGACGCCTGGTGCCACTGCTCACGGACTGGCAAGGTGAGTCCCTGCCCTTCAACCTGCTGTGCCCGCACCGCTTGCAGGTGTCCGAACGGGTGCGCTTGCTGCACGGTTTCCTGGTCCAGCGCTGCCGCGAACTCTGTCCGTGACAGGCATTGCCCCGGCGTGCGTTTCTGGTATTTGATGGTCGGCCCCGATGGCCGGCCCGGCCACCTCTCCAGCACAAGGATCCCGCCCCATGAGCTATCGCATCCTCGGTCACTCCGGCCTCAAGGTTTCCAGCCTGACCCTGGGCACCATGATGTTCGGCGAGCAGACCAGCACCGAAGACTCGCTGCGCATCATCGACAAGGCCTGGGACCAGGGCATCAACTTCATCGACACCGCCGATGTCTACAACCAGGGCCGCTCCGAGGAGATCGTCGGCGAGGCCATCGCCCGCCACCGCCATGACTGGGTGCTGGCCTCCAAGGTCGGCTTCGGCCCGGCCGACGGCGTACCCAATCGCAGCGGCCTGAACCGCAAGCACATCTTCAACGCCATCGAGGCCAGCCTGACCCGGCTCGGCACCGATTACCTGGACATCTACTACCTGCATCGCGAAGACCACGACACACCGCTGGAGGTGAGTATCGCGGCCATCGGCGACCTGCTGCGCCAGGGCAAGATCCGCCACTGGGGGCTGTCCAACTACCGGGGCTGGCGGATCGCCGAAGCGGTACGCATTGCCGACCAGTTGGGCGTGGCGCGCCCGGTGATCAGCCAGCCGTTGTACAACCTGGTCAATCGCCAGGCCGAAGGCGAACAGATCACCGCCGCCAGGGCCTACGGCCTGGGCGTGGTGCCCTACAGCCCACTGGCCCGTGGCGTGCTCAGCGGCAAGTACGCACCCGACGTGGTCCCGGATAGCAACAGCCGTGCCGGGCGCCAGGACAAGCGCATCCTGGAGACCGAGTGGCGGGTGGAGTCCCTGCGTATTGCCCAGCAAGTCCAGCAGTACGCCCAGGGCCGCGGGGTGGGTATCGTCGAGTTCGCCATCGCCTGGGTGCTGAACAACCAGGCGGTGAGCTCGGCCATCGTCGGCCCGCGCACCGAGGCCCAGTGGGACGCCTATGCCCGGGCGCTGGCCGTGCGCATCAGCGCCGAGGACGAGGCCTTCGTCGATTCCCTGGTGACCCCGGGTCACGCCTCGACGCCAGGCTTCAACGATGTCAGCCATTTCGTCCCGGGACGTTTTGCCCGCCTCGACTAAGAGGTGCCGGTGGCGGCCCGAGGGCCGCCGCCAGCGGTTCCTGGACGCGGCCCTGGGATACAAATGAAAAAATATCCCGCCGGCATGTCGCAAACAGAGCAAAAATCTCGCGCCAAAACCTCTATATTGCCCTCGCTTGTTTCCCCCCCAACTCCCGGCGCCCTGCGCATTCGGGTCTTACGAGGACAGTGTGTCTAAAGGTATTGCGTTATCGGTCCTGGCGTCGGTGCTGTTCGCCGTCATGTATTTCTACACGTCGCTGCTGGAACCTCTCACCGGGGTGGAGATCTTCGGCTGGCGAATGCTCCTCACCCTGCCCTGCATGACCCTGTTCATGCTGTTCACCGGCGAATGGCCAAGGGTCGGCGACGTCTTGCGCCGGGTGCGCGCCAGGCCGGCCATGGCCCTGGCGCTACTGTTGTCCTCGGCCCTGATGGGCGTACAGCTGTGGCTGTTCATGTGGGCGCCGCTCAATGGCTACAGCCTGGATGTATCCCAGGGCTACTTCCTGCTGCCACTGACCATGATCCTCACCGGACGCATCGTCTATGGCGAGCGCCTGTCGCGGCTGCAAAAGGTGGCCGCAACGCTGGCCTGCATCGGCGTGCTCAACGAGCTGTACCAGGCCGGCAGTTTTTCCTGGGCGACCCTGGTGGTAGCCGTGGGCTACCCGCTGTACTTCGTCCTGCGCCGGCGCTTGCACAGCGATCACCTGGGCGGATTGTGGCTGGACATGGCGCTGTTGATACCGGTGGCGCTTTGGGTGGTGCAAGGCGGCGAACAGGGCTTTGCCGTGCTGGATGCCCAGCCCCGGCTGTACCTGCTGATCCCGCTGCTGGGCCTGATCAGCGCCTCGGCGCTGGTGTGCTACATCATCGCCAGCCGCCAACTGGCTTTCAGCCTGTTCGGCCTGCTCAGCTACGTCGAGCCGGTGCTGCTGCTGATGGTGGCCCTGTTGCTGGGGGAAAGCATCAAGGGGGGCCAATGGCTGACCTACGTGCCGATCTGGCTGGCGGTGCTGGTACTGGTCATCGAAGGCGTGCGCCACCTGCTGCGCCAGCGCCGCAGGTGATGGGCCCGAGGGATAGCCAAAGAGCTTCCGCAAAGCGGCGCGCCGCCTCGCCCTGGCTCGCGCCCGGCTACTTTCGCCCGTGCCGCGTCAGGGCTTGATCTGCTTCAGTTCGTTGAGCAGCGCCAGCAAGGCTTGCATCTTGTCCTCGCCGAACTGCTGCTGGATCCTCTGGTAGTTGACCTCCATGTCGTCGCTCATGGACTCGAAGCAGGCATGGCCTCTCTCGGTCAGGGTGATGAACAGGCGGCGCTGGTCTTCCGGCGACTTGCGCCGGCTGACGTACTCATCGCGCTCCAGGCGCGTCAGTACCCCGGTCATGCTTGGTGGCAAGATGCAGGCCATCTTCGCCAGCTGGTGGCTTTCCAGTTCGCCGTTCTGGCGCAGGATGCGGATCACCCGCCACTGCTGTTCGGTGAGTTCGTGCTGGTTCAGGGAAGGACGGAAAAACGCCATCGCGGCCTCACGGGCCTGCAACAGGGTCAGGGTCAGGGAAGGTCTGGGGGTTTTCATCAAGGAGTCGGTCAGGGCCTGGAAACAAAGGCGAGAACATTAACACATTCACAATCGCCAACCGACAGGCAAAACCAAGCCCGGCCAGGAAAGACCTGGCCGGGCTTGGGCTTCAAGCGCTACACGGCTTATTCGGTGGCGAGCACGCCACGTCGTACCTGGTCACGCTCGATCGATTCGAACAACGCCTTGAAGTTGCCCTCGCCGAAACCATCGTCGCCTTTGCGCTGGATGAATTCGAAGAATACCGGGCCCATCAGGGTTTCCGAGAAGATCTGCAGCAGCAGGCGCTTGTCGTCCGGGTTGGACGAGCCGTCCAGGAGGATGCCACGGGCTTGCAGCTCGGAGGTCGGCTCGCCATGGCCCGGCAGGCGCCCTTCGAGCATTTCGTAGTAGGTATCAGGCGGTGCGGTCATGAAGCGCATGCCGATCTTCTTCAGGGCGTCCCAGGTCTTGACCAGGTCGTCGGTGAGGAAGGCCACATGCTGGATGCCTTCGCCGTTGAACTGCATCAGGAACTCTTCGATCTGGCCTGCGCCCTTGGACGATTCCTCGTTCAACGGGATGCGGATCATGCCATCCGGGGCGGTCATGGCCTTGGACGTCAGGCCGGTGTATTCGCCCTTGATGTCGAAGTAGCGGATCTCGCGGAAGTTGAATAGCTTCTCGTAGAAACCGGCCCAGTAGGCCATGCGCCCGCGATACACGTTGTGGGTCAGGTGGTCGATGATCTTCAGGCCCGCACCTGGTGGGTTGCGGTCCACGCCTTCGAGGAACACGAAGTCGATGTCATAGATCGAGCTGCCTTCGCCGTAGCGGTCGATCAGGTACAGCGGCGCGCCGCCGATGCCCTTGATCGCCGGCAGGTTCAATTCCATCGGGCCGGTGGCGACGTGGATCGGCTGCGCACCCAGTTCCAGGGCGCGGGCATAGGCTTGCTGGGCATTCTTGACGCGGAACGCCATGCCGCATACCGACGGGCCGTGTTCCGCGGCGAAGTAGGAAGCGATGCTGTGGGGTTCGTTGTTGAGGATCAGGTTGATCGCGCCTTGGCGATACAGGTGCACGTCTTTTGAGCGATGGGTCGCGACTTTGGTGAAACCCATGATCTCGAAGATCGGCTCGAGGGTATTGGGGGTGGGCGATGCGAATTCGATGAATTCGAAGCCCATCAGGCCCATCGGGTTTTCAAAGATATCTGCCATGGTTGGCGCCTCATCATATTTTTAGAATTAACGGTTCGTTAGTTGCTATCAATGCTGAGGAAGGCAGGTGGTGCGCAGGAAATGCCCCGCACGCTGCGCGCGAGGAAGTCACCATAGATGAGTTGGAATCCGAGAATCTTCATATCGGTCCTGTCTTGCCGGCTGGCCAGGCTTCTGCTGCCAGAAGACTTTATTATTGTATGCGTAACCAGATTCTACACAGCGTAAAAGCCTTTGTCCGCACTCTTTATGAAATCGCCTTTCTTGTCCCCTTCGCAAGGGGCCGGTTGCACTGGTAGATGCCGCCCAGGATCAGCGCGCCGCCCAGCACCATCACCAGGCTCAGTTGTTCGGCCAGCAGCAGCGCGCCGAGAATCACCGCCGTCAGCGGGTTGAGGGCGATGAACACTCCGGAGCGGGTGGCGCCGATCCGCCGCAGGCCGTCGTAGTACCAGATGTAGGCCAGCGCCGACCCCAGTACACCCAGGTAGAGAAGAGCCAGGCCCTGGGCCAGGTCCAGGCGCAGCACCGCTTGCAGGTCGAATTCGCCGCGCACCAGGGTCGCCGCGCACAGCATCAAGGTCCCCAGCACCACCGAGTAGGTCACCGTCTGCAGCGGTCCCAGGCTCTGGTTCAGTTCCTTGGAAAACAGCGAATACACGCCCCAGCCCAGGACACAGCCGAGGATCAACAGGTCGCCGCGCCAACTCCCCGCCTGGCTGGCCAGGGCCGAAGGATCACGACTGCAGATCACCAGGGCCGCACCTCCCAGGCACAGGCCGATACCCAACAGCTTGCGCCGGTCCAGGCGCTCCTTGAACAGCGCCCAGGATGCCAGGGCGATCACCGCCGGGTTCAAGGCGACGATCAGCGAGGCCCGCGAGGCGTTGATCCGTTGCAGGCCGAGGAAAAAGCACAGGTTGTAGAAAAAGATCCCGAAGAACCCCAGGAGCGCCAGTTGGCCGAGTTGCCTGAAGCTCGGGCGCGCCAGGGGAATCCGCGCCAGGGCCATGAAGCCCAGCAGGGCCAGGCTGGCCAGGAGAAAACGCAGGCTGGCGGCCAGCAACGGCGACAGCCCCGAGGCCAGGTAGCGTCCGGCGACGAAGGTGCCGCCCCAGATCATGGTGACCGCCGCCAACTTGCAATAGACCCCCAGGTCGTTGTGCCGGGTGTCCAGTGGGGCAAAGAAACTGCTCTCGCTCATGTTGATCGCACTCGAAGAAGATCGGATTTGTCTTGCCGGGATATTCTTTGTCTAATGCCTGATCATCGTAAAATGAGCTTTTACTCATGACCCTGACCCAGCTGGAAATCTTTTCCCGGGTGGCCGAGCTCCAGGGCTTCACCAGCGCCGCCACGCGCCTGGGCATCAGCCAGTCGGCGGTGTCCCACGCCATCAGGTCCCTGGAACAGGAATTGGGGGTCGAGTTGTTCCGTCGACACCAGGCCCAGGTCGAGCTCACCGATATCGGCCGGCAACTGCTGCTACGGGCCCGGGCCATGCTCGGCCTGGCAGCGACGTTGGAACAGGAGGCCGCCGATGCCCGGGGCATGAAGCGTGGCACCTTGCGCATCGGCTCGTTCGGCCCCACCTCCTCCATCCGCCTGCTGCCACCGATCCTGGCGCAATACCACGCCCGGTACCCGGGGATCGAAGTGCATATCGACGAAGGTCCGGACCGCCAGGTCCTGCAGTGGCTGGAGGAGCGGCGTATCGACCTGGGCTTCGTGGTGCTGCCCCAGGAACGCTTCGACAGCTTTCCCCTGGTGCAGGACCAACTGCTGGCCCTGGTTCCCACAGGCCATCCCCTGGCCGGGGAGTCGCAGCTGAGCCTGGAGCAGCTGTGCCAGGATCCCTTCGTCCTCACCGAGGCCGGCTCTGCGGAACTGGTGTCGCGGTTGTTCATTGGCGCCGGGCTGGTCCCCAACATTCGCTATCGCTGCTCACAATTGCTCAGCACCCTGGAAACCGTGGCCCGGGGCGATGCCCTGAGCATCGTCGCCCAATTGTCGTTGCCCCAAGGGGCGGACCCGCGCTATACAAGTCGCCCATTGGTGCCAGCGGTGCAGCGCAAGATCGGTGTCGCGGTGCTGGACCGGCGCCAGTCATCGCCGGCGACCCTGGCCTTCATCGACCTTGCCCAACGTCTCTGTAGCCAGGCAAAGCCTTCTATCCTGCAATGATCCAGGCAATGCGCGGCCTTGACCGGCGCCCTGCCCTCCCCCTTGCCACAGGTCCGCCCCATGCCGCTGTCCGCCAAAGGTCCACTCCAACACTCTACCCGCATCGTCTGGACCTTGCTGGCGATACTCCTGCCGATCGTGCTCGGAGCCGTCATCCTTTACCTCCAGGCGCAAC
The DNA here is from genome assembly GCF_014230245.1 of Pseudomonas sp. MSSRFD41. Classification (NCBI taxonomy): domain Bacteria; kingdom Pseudomonadati; phylum Pseudomonadota; class Gammaproteobacteria; order Pseudomonadales; family Pseudomonadaceae; genus Pseudomonas; species Pseudomonas sp. MSSRFD41. Next base: position 149,025 of record NZ_JACKZK010000009.1, read on the forward strand.
GGACCCTGCTGCACAACAGCCTGGAAATCGCCGAGGAAGCCATCGGGCAGTTCGACCAGATGCTCGACCATTCCGACAGCGCCGCCCGTGCCCTGTTGCCCCTGGCCGGACAGAAGTGCGACGCCGCCCGGCAACTGGCCCTGCGCGAACAGGTGACCCGGCGCCCGCTGGTGCGCTCCACCAACCTGGTGTGGCGCGACAACAACTACTGCAGTTCATACCTGGGCAACTATGCAGCGGTTCTCGACCCCCGGGACTACGTGGAGGGCCGACTGCGCCTGATGGACGGCAACCACATCACTCCCGAGACTCCGCTGCTGGTCTACCGCTTGAGCGACGGCGACGGCGCGGCCCTGGCAGCCATCAACGGCTATCACCCGACCAACACCTTGCGCATGCTCAGCCGTTTCGCCCAGCTGCAGTTGCAAGTGGGCCGGCACTGGCTGTCCAGTGACGGCCAGGTGCGCGAAGGCAATGCGCCCCTGGCAGCGGTCGCCAGCCAGCAGCTGACCTCGTCGCGCTATCCCTACAGCATCAATGCCGGGTTCGCCCAGGGCAGTGTCTGGCGCTATATGAAAAGCCAGTATCCAGTCCTGTTCAGCCTGCTGGTCTTCCTAGGCGCCGCCGCGGGTGGCCTCGCCCACTGGCTGCAACAGCGTGCCGTTTCCCCCAGGCACGAACTGCAGCGGGCGCTGGTGGCGCGGGAATTCATCCCGTACTTCCAGCCGATTGTGCGCGGCGATGGCTTGCACTGGGCCGGCATCGAGGTGCTGATGCGCTGGCAGCATCCCAGGGAAGGACTGGTCCGCCCCGACCTGTTCATTCCCTTCGCCGAACATACGGGGCTGATAGTGCCCATGACCCGTTCGTTGCTGCGCCAGACTCGGGAGGTACTGGCGCCCTGGGCCGGGAACTTCACCGACGGTTTTCACATCGCCATCAACATCACTGCGCGCCATTGCCAGGACCTGCAATTGCTGGAGGACTGCCGGGAGTTCCTGGCGGCATTCGAGCCGGGCAAGGTAGTCCTGGTGCTGGAGTTGACCGAACGCGAACTGATCGAGCCCACTGCCGTCACCCAGCAGCTGTTCGCTGAACTGCGTGAGCTGGGGGTGATGATCGCCATTGATGACTTCGGTACCGGCCACTCCAGCCTGGGTTACCTGCGCACCTTCAACGTCGACTACTTGAAAATCGACAAGAGCTTCGTGGCCATGATCGGTGCCGATGCACTGTCGCTGCATATACTCGACAGCATTATCGAACTCTCACTCAAACTCGACCTGAGCATAGTCGCCGAAGGTATTGAAACTGCCGAACAACGGGATTACCTGACAGCCAAGGGCGTGCACTTGCTCCAGGGTTACTTGTTTGGAAAGCCCATGCCCAGCTCAGAATTTGTTACAGCTATAGCGCGCCATTAAATAGCCATGCCAGAAAAAATAATGCTCGACAGCTAACTCCGGACATGAGCAGCTTTGCATCAATTTGCAAATATGGCCTGGAACAAGAACAACACGATTTACTCCCGACGCGTTAACTACTACAATTTTTCACGCCTGTATAAGATTCACAGGTAGGCCAGTTAATCGAACCTTAACCAGTTCATGGCTTATAGCTTTGTTTGTGCTGTGTATTAGCCAAAATAGACTATTGGAGTGAAGATATTGTCCAGACTTGCTGAATTCCGTGCTGCCGAGAAAGCACTTCAAGAACAGCTCGCCCAGCTTGAATCCCTGAAGAACGACGCCGGGCTCAAGAAGGAAATCGAGTTCGAGGAAAAACTCCAGGCTCTGATGAAGTCCTACGACAAGAACCTGCGTGACATCATCGCGATCCTCGATCCAAACCTGGGCAAGGCCAGCCTGCCACAGGCCAGCGCCCCTAAACAGCGCCGCGCCCGAGTGGTCAAGGTCTACCAGAACCCGCACACCGGCGAGCTGATCGAAACCAAGGGCGGCAACCATCGCGGCCTGAAGGCTTGGAAAGAACAATACGGCGCCGCCACTGTAGACTCCTGGCTGCGTGCTTGAACAAAGCCGCACCTGAAAAAGGCCCTGCACATGCAGGGCTTTTTATTGAGTGGAATAATCTTATTGCCCCCAGGGTCAAAGGAAATATCTTACGTACATTGCGGGTAGGCTGCTGCATCGCATCCGCCCTCTCGCGAGCTACAGCCAGCGTGCAATAAGGGCCGGGCATGCCCAACTTCACGCTTAATGCCTTTCGATAACGAACCTGCAACACGCGAAAAGCAAATGACGAGCCTTAAACCCGCTTAAAGTTTCAGGTTATTTCGAATAGCCAGCACTTCGTCCCGACTATCGGCATAAGCCGCTGCCTGGCCAGCGTATGAAAGTACATAAGCCTTATCCCCATCCAATGCGGCCACCAATGTTTGTGACAGCACATGCCGACCATTCTGGGTAATAGTGCAAGTGGTTTCCAATGCTTCGAGGCGACTCAACTGCGCGGTATGGATCTTGTTGCACACGCTCTGGTAACCACCTTGGGCAAAGTCCTTCTGTACAGACTTGCGCATCTCCAGCAGGACCCCCGGAAGATTGACTACATGCCCGGGCTCGACCTGGCTCACGGTCAACTCCATGACCAGTTGCGGATTACCCGCGGCGTCGTTCTTCACCGCCCGCTGGCGCGACACCTGGGCAACCTGGTCGGTCTCCTGGGAGGGCACCGGCTCCACCGTCCAACCCTGGGGCCAATTGATTTCGGGAGCAGCCTGGGCGGCACCGGCAACCATTGCCAGCAACAGGACTACAACGGGGCTTCTGAACGACAGGATCATGTTTTGCACACTGGAAAAGGGAGCCTGGAGTCTGAGCCCGGCGCCAGGAATGGGCAATAGATCAAGAGCTTTGGGTTTGGCCCATCCCAGGCACTTGCGTATCATTGGCCAATCCCAAGGATATCCGAACCAACGCCCCGGCAAGCCGCTGCCCGAGCCTTCGATCAGCCCTTGCCGCCTCATTTTCCCGGAGGGCCCATGAGCCTCAACGAACTCAATGCTTTTCCCGGCGTAACCGCCCAGCCTGACGCCGCCACCGCCCGCTTCGTGTTCAACCACACCATGTTGCGCGTCAAGGACATCACCCGCTCCCTGGACTTCTACACCCGGGTCCTGGGTTTCTCCCTGGTGGAGAAGCGTGATTTCCCCGAGGCTGAGTTCAGCCTGTACTTCCTCGCCCTGGTGGACAAGGCGCAGATCCCGGCCGACGCCGCGGCGCGTACCGAATGGATGAAGTCGATCCCCGGCATTCTCGAGCTGACCCACAACCACGGCACCGAGAACGACCCGCAGTTCGCCTATCACAACGGTAATACCGACCCCCGCGGTTTCGGCCACATCTGCATCTCGGTACCGGACATCGTCGCCGCCTGCGAGCGCTTCGAAGCCCTGGGCTGCGATTTCCAGAAGCGCCTGAACGACGGCCGCATGAAAAGCCTGGCCTTCATCAAGGATCCGGATGGCTACTGGGTCGAAATCATCCAGCCAGCCCCGCTGTAAGGCCGCAGCCAGCCGGACCTGGTTCGCCAGGCAAGAAAAAACCCCATGGGCCATGGCTCATGGGGTTTTGTTGTTCCAGGAGGCGGCTCAGTCCGGCGCCGAGGTCCGGATCAGGTGGTCAAAAGCACTCAGGGATGCCTTGGCGCCCTCGCCCACCGCGATCACGATCTGCTTGTACGGCACCGTGGTGACGTCACCTGCCGCAAACACTCCAGGCAAGGAAGTCTCGCCGCGAGCATCGACGATGATCTCGCCACGTGGCGACAATTCAACCGTGCCCTTGAGCCAGTCGGTGTTGGGCAGCAGGCCGATCTGCACGAAGATGCCTTCCAGCTCGACGTTGTTGAACTCACCCGACTGGCGATCCTTGTAGACCAGGCCAGTGACCTTCTGCCCGTCACCCTTGACTTCGCTGGTCAGGGCGCTGGTGATGACCTTGACGTTGGGCAGGCTGAACAACTTGCGTTGCAGCACAGCGTCGGCACGCAGTTGGCTGTCGAACTCCAGCAGGGTCACATGGCTGACGATACCTGCTAGGTCGATGGCCGCTTCGACACCGGAGTTGCCGCCGCCGATCACTGCCACGCGCTTGCCCTTGAACAGCGGGCCATCGCAGTGCGGGCAGAAGCACACACCCTTGGCCTTGTACTCTTGCTCACCGGGCACGCCCATTTCACGCCAGCGCGCACCGGTGGCCAGGATCACCGACTTGGCCTTGAGGCTGGCGCCGCTCTCGAACCGCACCTCATGCAGGCCACCCGCATCCTTGGCTGGCACCAGGGCACTGGCACGCTGCAGGTTCATGATATCGACGTCGTATTGCTTGACGTGCTCTTCCAGGGCTGCGGCCAGCTTCGGGCCTTCAGTCTCCTGCACCGAGATGAAGTTCTCGATGGCCATGGTGTCCAGCACTTGTCCACCGAAACGCTCGGCGACCACACCGGTGCGGATCCCCTTGCGCGCAGCATAGATGGCTGCCGCAGCGCCGGCCGGGCCACCGCCCACCACCAGCACGTCGAAGGCTTCCTTGGCGCTGAGTTTCTGCGCTTGTTTCTCCACTGCGCCGGTGTCGAGCTTGGCCAGGATTTCTTCCAGACCCATGCGGCCCTGGCCGAAATTCACGCCATTGAGGTAGATGCTGGGCACGGCCATGACCTTGCGCTCGTCAACCTCGGCCTGGAACAGCGCGCCATCGATGGCCACGTGGCGAATATTGGGGTTGAGCACCGCCATCAGGTTCAGTGCCTGGACCACGTCCGGGCAGTTCTGGCAGGACAGCGAGAAATAGGTTTCGAAGTTGAACTCGCCCTTGAGCGAGCGGACCTGCTCGATCACTTCCGCGCTGGCCTTGGATGGATGGCCACCCACTTGCAGCAGGGCCAGTACCAGGGAGGTGAACTCGTGGCCCATGGGGATACCGGCGAAACGCAGGCTGATATCACTCCCCGGGCGATTCAACGAGAACGACGGCTTGCGCGCATCGGTACCGTTGTCGAGCAAGGTAATTTGAGTGGAAAGACTGACGATGTCTTTGAGTAGCGCGAGCATTTCCTGGGATTTCGCACCGTCGTCGAGGGAGGCGACGATCTCGATCGGCTGTGTGACCCGCTCCAGGTATGACTTCAACTGAGATTTAAGATTGGCGTCCAACATACGGGCGATTTCCTTTGATTCGGTAAAAAAACAACGCCCGGGCGAATCTCGCCCGGGCGTTATTTGAGGGCGGTGCGGCTTACTTAAGTGCGGATGACCGCCTCTGGATGACGCATGGACTTAGATCTTGCCGACCAGGTCCAGGGACGGAGCCAGGGTGGCCTCGCCTTCTTTCCACTTGGCTGGGCAGACTTCGCCTGGGTGGGCAGCGACGTACTGGGCGGCCTTGATCTTGCGCAGCAGTTCGGAAGCGTCACGGCCTACGCCGCCATCGTTGATTTCAACGATCTTGATCTGGCCTTCCGGGTTGATCACGAAGGTACCGCGGTCAGCCAGGCCGGCTTCTTCGATCAGCACGTCGAAGTTGCGCGAGATAGCCAGGGTCGGATCGCCGATCATGGTGTACTTGATCTTGCCGATGGCTGGCGACGTGTTGTGCCAGGCAGCGTGGGCGAAGTGGGTGTCGGTGGAAACGCTGTAGATCTCAACGCCCAGCTTCTGGAATTCGGCATAGTTGTCGGCCAGGTCTTCCAGTTCGGTCGGGCAGACGAAGGTGAAGTCGGCTGGGTAGAAGAACACGACAGACCACTTGCCTTTGAGGTCGGCATCCGATACTTCGACGAACTCACCGTTTTTGAATGCAGTAGCTTTGAACGGTTTAACTTGGCTGTTGATGATAGGCATCGTTGACTCTCCATCAGTGGTTGAAGACATTGGGTGAAAACTTGATGGGGAGAATCCTAGCCAATGAGTCGCCATCTGGCTCATTGGTAAACCTGATGCTCCCGATTGGTTTTGGCTATGAGCCCTGAGTATTAATAGAAAAAACCTTGCCTAAAGATCGACTGCCTTCTCCCTGAGCTGCGCCATGCCCGCGAAGGGCTCTGCCTCGACATAGCGCATGGCCGATTTCAGGTCCTTCCAGCCCACGTAGGCCATCAGCGACTTCAGATCCCAGCCGCTGCGCTGGGCCCAGGTGGCGAACCCGCGGCGCAGGGAATGGCTGGTGTAGCGCTCGGCGGCAATACCCGCGCGCTCCAGCACCTGGCGCAGCAGGGGAATCACGCTGTTGGCATGCAGCCCCTGCTCGCCCAGGTTGCCCCAGCGATCGATGGCGCGAAATACCGGCCCGCGCACCAGTGCGGCGGTATTGATCCATTCGATGTAGGCCTGTACCGGGCACAGCCGCTGCAAGGCGGGCGTGCTGTAGGTACGGCCCAGGTTGTCGCGATCACCCTTGCTGCGCGGCAAGTACAGGCTGATGCCGGAGCCGGCGTGGGCCTGCACATGCTCGACCTGCACATGACAGAGCTCGTCGCTGCGAAAGCCACGCCAGAACCCCAGCAGGATCAACGCCCGATCCCGCCGCGCCCGCAGCAGGCCGGCCTGGCAACGCTCGACCAGAGCCTGCGACGCCTGTTCATCGAGCCAGCTGGCCACCCGCTCCAGATCCTGCAACTGCAAGGGTACGGCCTGCTTCTCCTGAGCCGGATGCAGGGCCCGAATGCCCTTGAGCACCTGGCGCACCACCGGGGCCTTGGTCGGGTCGACGAAACCCTGGCTGTTATGCCACTGCGCCAATGCCGACAACCGCAGCTTCAGGGTGTTGATCGACAACTCACCGGCATAGGCCGCCAGATAACGGGCGACGCCTTCCGCCGTCGCCGGGAGGAAGCCTCCCCACTGCACCTCGAAATGCTCGATGGCCGCTCGATAGCTGCGGCGAGTGTTATCGCGGGTGGCCGCTTGCAGATAACGATCCAGTTCACTCATGGCGCCTTGACTCCAGCACGTACAGGGCAAAATCGGCAGGAAAACCCGATGCAGGTCACTGAGATTGGATAATACTAAAATATACATTGCCATGATCCTGCTATCTGGCATTTCAGTTCACGTGTACAATTACGTGAATTACATACCACGTAACACAGTACTAAATCGTTGGAGGAAAGATGGCTCGCGGAGGCATAAACAAAGCGGTGGTGAAAAAGGCGCGCCAAGCGATCCTTGCCCGCGGCGGACACCCCAGCATCGATGCAGTACGTATAGAAATGGGCAATACCGGCTCGAAAACCACCATCCACCGCTACTTGAAGGAACTGGATGACGGAGCCGGACAACGGGATTCCGGCCCGGCACCACTGGACGAAGAGCTGGCGGAGCTGGTCGGACGCCTCGCCCGGCGTCTTTCGGAGCAGGCCCAGGAGCCACTGGAACAGGCCCTCGCCCACTTCCAGGAGCAAAAGCGGGCGCTGGAACAGCAACTGGAGGAAATGCGCCGTCACGAAGAGCAACTGCAGCAGCAAATACAGGACAAGGTCACGGCCCTGGCCAGCGAAAGTGCCGCGCTACACGACACCCGCAACATGCTGCAGGGCGAACGGACCCACAATGCCGAACTCGGCCAGGCCCTCAAGGATTACGACCTGCGCCTGGCCGACAAGGAGCAACAGATCCGTTCCCTGGAAGAAAAGCACCTGCATGCCCGCGACGCCCTGGAGCATTACCGCGCAGCCAGCAAGGAGCAGCGCGACCAGGAACTGCGCCGTCACGAGGGGCAAATGCAGCAAGTCCAGATGGAGTTGCGCCAAGCCCAGCAGAGCCTCCTGGTACGCCAGGATGAGATCACCCAGCTGCACCGCGACAACGAGCGCCTGCTCAGCGAGCAACGCACCACTCTCAAGGAGCTCAAGCAGGCCCAGCAAGCGCTGAGCCAGGGCAGCACCCTGCAGGCGCAACTCAATGAGCAACTGGCCCGCCAGGGCAACGAAAGCACCCTGCTTCAGGAGCGCTTGCGCGTAGCTCAGGAAGAGATCCAGGCACTCAAGGAAGAGAGTCGGCAACAAACCCGGACGGGCAAGGAACTGGAAGCACGCGCCACCAAGGCCGAGGCCAGCCTGGAGGCACTGCGCCTGGCTGCCGACAAGGCCCAGCCAGGCGCAGCAACGGACGCCTGATCAGCCGGCGATCGGGGTCCGCATGGTGACGAACTCTTCAGCGGCGGTCGGATGCACGCCGATGGTTTCGTCGAAGTCACGCTTGGTCGCCCCGGCCTTCAGTGCAATGGCCAGGCCCTGGACGATCTCGCCGGCCTCCGGGCCGACCATGTGGCAGCCCAGCACCTTGTCGCTCTCGGCATCCACCACCAGCTTCATCAGGGTGCGCTCCTGACAGTCGGTCAGGGTCAGCTTCATCGGCCGGAAACGGCTTTCGAAAATCTGCACCTGGTGCCCGGCCTCGCGCGCTTGCTCTTCGGTGAGGCCGACGGTGCCGATGTTCGGCAGGCTGAACACGGCAGTAGGAATCATCCGGTAATCCACCGGGCGATACTGCTCGGGCTTGAACAGCCGGCGCGCCACGGCCATGCCTTCGGCCAGGGCCACCGGGGTCAACTGCACCCGGCCGATCACATCGCCAATGGCCAGGATCGACGGCTCGCTGCTCTGATACAGATCGTCGACCTCGATGAAGCCACGCTTGTCGAGCTTGACCGCAGTGTTCTCCAGGCCCAGGTTGTCGAGCATCGGCCGGCGCCCCGTGGCATAGAACACGCAGTCGGCCGCCAGCCTGCGACCATCCTTGAGGGTAACCTCGAGGCTGCCGTCGGCCTGCTTGTCGATACGCTCGATGTCGGCATTGAATTGCAGCCCCAAGCCACGCTTGGTCAGCTCTTCCTGCAGATGCTTGCGCACCGCGCCATCGAAGCCACGCAGAAACAGGTCGCCGCGATACAGCAACTGGGTGTCCGCCCCCAGGCCGTGGAAGATCCCGGCGAACTCCACTGCGATGTAGCCGCCGCCCACCACCAGGATGCGCTTGGGCAGCTCCTTGAGATAGAAGGCTTCGTTGGAACTGATGGCATGCTCGCGTCCCGGGATGTCCGGGATCTGCGGCCAGCCGCCAGTGGCGATCAGGATGTGCCTGGCGGTATAGCGCTGGCCATTGACCTCCACCTGATGCGGATCGATCAACTTGGCATGCCCTTCGTGCAGGGTCACGCCGCTGTTGACCAGCAAGTTGCGGTAGATGCCGTTGAGGCGATGGATTTCCCGGTCCTTGTTGGCGATCAGCGTCGCCCAGTCGAAACTCGCCTCGCCCAGATCCCAGCCGAACCCGGAGGCCTGCTCGAAGTCTTCGGCGAAGTGGGCACCGTACACCAAGAGCTTCTTCGGCACGCAGCCGACGTTGACGCAGGTGCCCCCCAGGTAACGGCTCTCGGCCACCGCGACCTTCGCCCCGAAGCCGGCGGCGAAGCGTGCGCAACGTACACCGCCGGAACCGGCGCCAATTACATACAGATCAAAATCGTAGGCCATTTCACTCTCCCAGGCAGGCTGACAAGCATAATCGCAGACGGCGAAGCGGTCAGCGCAGTGGATGGATATATGGGCGATAAATGAAAAAGCCACCCGCAGGTGGCTTTTCCAGAGGAAACCGTACAGCGGCTATCAGTAGGCCTTGCCGGTCTTGTAGAAGTTCTCGAAGCAGAAGTTGGTCGCCTCGATGTAGCCTTCGGCGCCACCACAGTCAAAACGCTTGCCCTTGAACTTGTAGGCCATCACGCAACCGTTTTGCGCCTGCTTCATCAGGGCGTCGGTGATCTGGATCTCGCCGCCCTTGCCTGGCTCGGTCTGCTCGATCAGGTCGAAGATATCCGGAGTCAGGATGTAGCGACCGATGATCGCCAGGTTCGACGGAGCATCCTCGGGCTTTGGCTTCTCGACCATGCTGTGGACGCGATAGATATCGTCGCGGATCATCTCGCCGGCGATCACGCCGTACTTGTTGGTTTCCTGCGGGTCGACTTCCTGGATGGCCACGATCGAGCAGCGGAACTGCTTGTACAGCTTGACCATCTGGGTCAGCACGCCGTCGCCTTCGAGGTTGACGCACAGGTCGTCAGCCAGCACTACGGCGAAAGGTTCGTCACCGATCAGCGGGCGGCCGGTGAGGATCGCATGGCCCAGGCCCTTCATTTCGGTCTGGCGGGTGTAGGAGAACGAGCACTCGTCCAGCAGCTTGCGGATACCGACCAGGTATTTTTCCTTGTCGGTGCCCTTGATCTGGTTTTCCAACTCGTAACTGATGTCGAAGTGGTCCTCGAGGGCGCGCTTGCCACGACCGGTCACGATGGAGATTTCATTCAATCCGGCATCCAGCGCTTCTTCAACGCCGTACTGGATCAGTGGCTTGTTCACCACCGGCAGCATTTCTTTGGGCATGGCCTTAGTCGCTGGCAGGAAGCGAGTACCGTAACCGGCTGCAGGGAACAAGCATTTCTTGATCATATGAGTCCTTAAATAAGGCTGTGCGTACGAGTTTCGGCGCAGTCTAATCAGGCGGCGAGCACCTTACAATGCCCCGCACTGGCTAACCGCTGCCATCATAGAGAAATAAAGCGCCAGATAGTTCCGCTGCGCCCATCGGATCGCTTGCGTCCTGACCCTAGAGGCTTGCAGTGCGCTGCTTCCAGCCCTGCCAGAGAGATTGCCGATAGTCCGTTTCTCGGGCATCCCCTCCCTGTTCGAAGCCTTTTCGGATACCCGGTGATGGCACCTGGCAGGAGGCCTCCGCTACCGATCTCGCGACATCGCCTGCAAGCAGCTACAACAAGGCCAAGAGCGATCAGCAATCCGTGTACGGTCATGGCCATTAGCTATAGCATCGCCAACAGATGTTCCTCCCCTCTCAAGACGAAGAAAACCCCATGAACAAACTGCTGGCAATCTCGGCAATCCTGGCCCTGGGCGGCTGCGCCACCGTCTCCGACACCTACCTGGCCAATGGCGAACAGGCCTTGAGCATAGACTGTTCCGGAGAAGCCGGATCCTGGGCCAGCTGCTATGAAAAAGCCGAGGCCTCCTGCGCCGGCACCGGCTATCGGATCATCGGTACGCAAGGCACTCCCGCTCCCAGTGAAAGCGACAAGACCCTGGGCGCCGATGTCGGCAACTACAAAAGCCGCAGCGTGGTGGTGGTTTGCAAATAGCTAGACCTAGATGTGGATCTCGGCAAACTTGATCCCCAGGCCGCGAATGGTCTCGATCAAGTCATCCAGGCGCGCGAAGGACTCCACCTCATCGCTGTCATCCACCAGGAAGTAGCTGCGCCCTGCGCTTTTCTTGAAAAACACGATCCATTCCCCGGAGTTTGCGGGGTTCTGGATTACATGGGTGGCAGAGATCAAGCCCTCTGCATGCTTTTCCCTGACGTGTTCCCGCTTCATGCTTTCTCCCCAAAAGACGATGCCGCCAGGGCAGGAGCCCGGACGGCATCGGTGACGATAGAAGACAGTTTATCGGATGCCTTGGCCGATCAGTACGCCATCTACCGTCTGCCCGTAGAGATTCACCCCATCGTTGGCGTGGAACTTGATGCGGGTCTTCTCGATCGAGCCGTCCACCAGGCGCGGATCCTGGGGCCGCTCATGACTGTTGACGAAGGCCGCGACGTCCCAGGCCTGCTCATCGCTCAGGCTGCCGCCCTTGCCCAAAGGCATGTTGTGCTTGATGAAGGAGGCCGCGGTATTGATCCGGTGCATCCCCGCTCCCCAGTTGTAGGAGTCCTTGCCCCAGAGCGGCGGCATCACGTAGCCCTCCCCTGACTTCTGTCCCTGGCCCTGCTCGCCATGGCAGACCGAGCACTGCGCCTGGTACACCGCGGCGCCACGCTTGAGGTCATACCCCTTGGCCGGCTGTGGCACGTCGGGATAACCACGGCCCGGCAACTCGGTGCCCAACGGCGCCTTGCTCGCCAACCAATAGGCATATACCGACAACGCGGTGATTTCCGGGCTGTCCGCAGCCGGCGGCTGGCCGCCGTTCATGCTGAACTGGAAGCAGCCCTGCAAGCGTTCGGCGAAAGTATTGACCTTGTCGTTTTTCTTGCGATAAGCGGGATACATCGGGTAGGCGCCCCATAGTGGAGCGGAGTTGGCCAAGCGCCCCTGGTCCAGGTGGCAGTTGCTGCAATTAAGGCCGTTGCCCACATATTTCGGCGCCAGGCGCTTGGTATCGACGAACAGCGCATGCCCCTCGCGCACCAGCTTGCCGTAAGCGTTGTCCGGCAGTTCGCTCTCGGCCGGTGCCTGGAAATACTGGGTATGGGCGGACGCGCTCGGCGCCTGGATCTGCGACTGGTCTTCCATGGCGATCTCGGCCGCTTGCACCTGGAGCGCCAGCGCCGCCAGCATCGCCCCTGCAATCATTGGCTTCATGGACGTACCTCCTTCTGACTCAGGTTGGCGAAGTAGTCCGCCACCGCGGTCACTTCTTCGGCACTCAGCGACTTGGCGATATGCCCCATCAGGTCATTGGGGTCATTGTGTCGAGTACCCTCGCGCCAGGCGTTCAACTGCGCCGCCAGGTAGGTAGCAGGCTGCCCGGCCAGCGGTGGAAAAGCCTGGCCGACACCCGCACCGCCCGGGCCATGACAACTGACGCACTCAGGTACCTGGCGCTCCCAGGCTCCGCGCAAGGCCAGGCGCTCGCCCACCCCGACCGCCGGCTGGGCACGGCTGGTAGCAAGGGTTTTCGAGGCAGGCATGGCCGCGAGGGTGGCGGTCACGGCGGAGATTTCATCTTCGGTCAGGGCCTTGGCCAGCGGCTGCATGACCGGGCTGGTACGAGCACCACTGCGAAAATCATGCAGTTGCTTGCTCAGGTACCCCGCCGACAAGCCGGCCAGACGCGGAAAACCGGCGGGCGCCAGGCCCATGGCATCGGCACCATGACAGGCCATGCAGGCCGCCGCCCCCGGTTGGGAGCCGCCCTGGGTGAAGACTTTCTGCCCGTCCACGGCATGGGCAGATTGCACAAGAAGCAGCATCAGGCCACTCAATAGCATTCGATCCAGTGGGATCATATGAACTCCATTATTCTAGTTATATGCTTAGACTTACTTGATATAAGCAGCAGAATAGTAGGTCAATAGATCCACAGCGACAACGCCCAATTACCCTCGGCAGCCCGGATAGCCGGGGTTGCCCGGTCTTTCCAGCAGGCAAAAAAAAACCTGCCGGCTTCCTCTCGAACAGAGCAGGAAACCTTGCAGGCGTGCCGTTACGCGTCCCTCCCTTCAACCTGAGATACAGCGCTCCCCGGCCTTGAGCACATCCCCAGGACGCAACGGATTATTGGACATCTGCTCGTGCAGCTTGATGCTGCTGCCACCGGAGCGTTCGTCGATATAGAAAATCGCTGCCGGGGCCGACGACAAGCTTTGCGGGACTATCACCCGGTAACCGCCGGACTTGTTGGACTCAAGCTGCAAGGCACCACGGCTGTCGGCCAGTTTTGCGCTCAAGCACTTGGCGTACTCCTCGGGCTTCTTGCCGGAAATGACGTTCAGGGTCGGTGGCGTCTGGTTAATATCCGAGACGGTAGAGCAGCCGCCGATTGCCAATGCCAGTAACCACACCCACCGCTTCATACGAAATCTCCAATAAAAATCCCTCCGACAGTCAGCACGTCGTTTTTCTCCGGAGGCACGACGTTATCGCCGATAAAAATCCAAATAACTGTTTTAAATTGTCAAAGCCCGACGGCGGCGCCGGATAATAAACCCTTCAGCCTGATAAACTGCAGCACCGCCCACGCAAACGTTTTTTGCTTTAGCCACCATCGGCTTCCTGGAGTCCCCCCAACATGAAATTCATCCACCAGCGCGAGCACCTCAACGAGGACGACATCGTCGTCATCGAATGCTCCCAGACCTGCAACATCCGCCTGATGAACGACGCCAACTTCCGCAGTTTCAAGAACGGTGGCCGGCACACCTACCACGGCGGCGCTTTCGACAAGTTCCCGGCGAAGATCACCGCCCCCAGCACCGGCTTCTGGAACATCACCATCGATACCGTTTCCCGGCGTGCCATCAGCGTGACCCGCAAGCCGAACCTGACCCACTCGATCCGCATCGTTCGCCGCTCCACTTCGAAACTGCGCTAGTTTGCGCTTTCCCCTCCTTGTGACAAACAGGTAGCCCCGTGCCCAACACCACCAAGTACGTCATCAAATACAAACTCAACGGCGAGCGCCGCTTCGAATTCGCCCAGCTCGAGACAGGAACGGCAGAGGAAGCCCTGACCGCTCTGCTGGCCTTGCATGGCCAGAGCGACGACGTCATCAGCGATGTCAGCGTGAGCAAGGCCCTCTAATCGGATTCAAGCGTAAGCAGCGGAGTGCCCGTTACTTTCCGGGGCCGCAGACTGACCGCAGTCCGCCTTCTGTCCGGGAAACCTGCGCCATGACCGTCATCCCCCTGCCCCATCGCCTGCAACGACTGGATTGGGCCTGCATCGAACAGGCCCTGGACCAGGAGGGCTGCGCCCGCCTCGAAGGGCTGCTGAGCGTCGATGAATGCCAAGCCCTGAGCGGACTCTACCCCCGCAGCGAACTGTTTCGCTCCAAGGTGCTCATGGCCCGCCATGGCTTCGGACTCGGCCAGTACCAGTACTTTCGCCATCCACTGCCCGAGCTGGTGGTCCAGTTGCGCCAGCAGCTGTATCCACGCCTGGTGGCGATCGCCAATCGCTGGAACCTGGCCATGGACATCGACACCCGCTACCCCGACCAGCACACCCAGTTCCTGCAGCGCTGCCATGAGGCCGGCCAGCAACGCCCCACGCCGCTGTTGCTGCAATACACCGCAGGGGACTACAACTGCCTGCACCAGGACCTCTATGGCGAACATGTCTTTCCCTTGCAGGTGGTGTTCTTGCTGTCCCAACCCGAGAGAGACTTCACAGGTGGCGAGCTGGTGCTCACCGAACAGCGTCCACGGATGCAATCGCGTCCCCAGGTCATTGGTCTGAAGCAGGGTGATGGGCTGGTATTCGCCGTGCATCATCGACCGGTCAAAGGCTCGCGCGGTCATTACCGGGTGACCATGCGCCATGGCGTCAGCCGTGTGCACAGCGGCCAACGCCATGCTCTGGGAGTGATTTTCCACGATGCGCTCTAGCGATACCGCCCCTGCTAGCCTCGGCCTGTTCAGCGAGGAAGAACTGCAACAGCCTCCACGTGTGGAGCATCTGGGCCCACAATCCAGAGCGTTGCGCGGGTTCGCCTTGCCCTGGATCGAACGCCTGCTGCCGGCGCTGGAGCAGGTGCTGGCCCAGGCGCCCTTTCGCCAGATGCTCACCCCCGGCGGCTTCACCATGTCGGTGGGCCTGAGCAGTTGCGGGCAACTGGGCTGGACCACTGACTTGACTGGCTACCGCTACAGCGCCACCGACCCGCAGAGTGGACATCCATGGCCGACGATGCCCGAAGTCTTCCGCCAACTGGCCGTGGCGGCGGCGCACGCCGCAGGCTTCGCCGACTTCACCCCCGACTCCTGCCTGATCAACTGCTACCGTCCTGGGGCAAAGATGTCCTTGCACCAGGACAAGAACGAGCACGACTACAGCGCGCCCATCGTCTCCCTGTCCCTGGGCCTGCCGGCGGTCTTCCTGTTCGGCGGCCTGCAACGCAGCGATCGCAGCCTGCGGGTGCCCTTGCTGCACGGCGACGTGCTGGTCTGGGGCGGCGTGGATCGCCTGCGCTATCACGGCGTACTCCCCGTCAAGGATGGCGTCCATCCCTTGCTCGGCCAGCAACGGATCAACCTGACATTTCGCCAAGCCGGGCCGTCCGCGGAATTGGACCGCAAGCGGCGGAGTGCCGAGCAAGGGGCACAGGGTTAAGCTGGCCACCATTCCCAGCCGAGAACCAACCATGAATGCTCCGTCGCGCAAACAGCGTATCGAACAGGACCCCCGCTGGCAGGCCGTGCTCAACCGCGATGCCCGTGCCGACGGCCGCTTCGTCTATGCCGTCAGGACCACCGGCGTGTATTGCCGACCCAGCAGCCTGTCGCGCCTGCCGAAGGCGGAAAACGTCGAGTTCTTCGACAATGCCGAGCAAGCCGAGGCCGCAGGTTATCGCCCGAGCAAGCGCCAGGCCGGCGACCAGACCCAACTCGCGGCGCACCATGGCACGCTGGTGGCGGCGGCCTGCCGGCAGATCGAGAGCGCCGAGTCGGCGCCCAGCCTGGAGCAGCTGGCACAGCAGGCTGGCATGAGCAGCTATCACTTCCACCGGGTCTTCAAGGCGGTCACCGGCTTGACCCCGCGGGGCTATGCCAATGCGCAGCGCTCGCGCAAGGTCCGCTCGCACTTGCAGCAGGGTCAAACAGTAACTGATGCGCTGTACGACGCCGGCTTCAATTCCAACAGCCGCTTCTACGAGGCTGCGGACCAGGTCCTGGGCATGAAGCCCAGCGACTATCGTGCAGGCGGCTCCAACCGCGACATCCGCTTCGCCGTGGGCCAGTGCTCGCTGGGAGCGATCCTGGTGGCCCAAAGCGAGCGCGGAGTCTGCGCCATTCTCCTGGGAGACGACCCCGAGCGGTTGGTGCAGGAACTGCAGGACAAGTTTCCCCGGGCCAACCTGATCGGCGCCGACCAGCAGTTCGAGCAGTTGGTGGCCCAGGTGGTGGGGTTCATCGAGGCACCGGCCATCGGCCTTAACCTGCCCCTGGACCTGCGCGGCACTGCTTTCCAGGAGCGAGTCTGGCAGGCCCTGCGGGCTATCCCGGCCGGCAGCACGGCCAGTTATTCCGAGATCGCCCAGCGCATCGGTGCCCCGCGTTCGTACCGGGCGGTGGCGCAGGCTTGTGGGGCCAACAGCCTGGCCGTGGCGATTCCCTGCCACCGCGTGGTACGCAGCGACGGCGACCTCTCGGGCTATCGCTGGGGCGTGGAACGCAAGCGTCAGTTGCTGGAACGAGAAAGCTCGCCCGAGGCATGAACGCCAATATAGATGGCCACCGAGTCGGCGCCGGTATAGACCTCGAAGTCGGTGGCATAGGCGCGGCGTAACTGGGGGTTGTCCTGGAAGTAGGCCCAGATGAACTCCCAGGCCCGGATCACGCACTCCGGCATTTCCCCCCTGGCGCTGAACACCAGGTAATCCCCTCCCTGGATATCCACCATCGGATAATCGGCGCAGGCCGCGTCCAGCGCCACGCCGGCGGTCACGTCGAAATACCCCGAGGCATCGGATTCGTAGTTGGAATACACCCCGTAGACGAAGGAATCCATCTGCCTTGGGGCAATCTTGTCGTACAGGTTCTCGACGTAGAAACGCTGCCACATTGGGCCGATCCGCGCGGTATCCGCCTGTTGTTCCAGGGTGTTGAGGGTACGCACCTGCAATCCCGCCACCCTGAAAGGCAGCACTTCCCGCAGTTTTACTTCCATGCTTGGCCTTCCTTAACGAAACGATGAGTGGAAAATCCCGGCGCAGTCTAGCGCCTGGAAGCGGCCGCAGACAGCCTGCCCGGTATCACCCGGCACCGCCGATCCACCGGGGCTTTCATGCAAGCCGGGTAAAACACAGCTGGCCTTGGGCCGCTTTCTCCTGCTAAAAAACGCCGCAGCATCGTCTGAATCCGCCGCTGGAGAACCACTTCAAATGAGCCCATGGACCGATACTCGCCTGCTGGACCTGCTGGGAATCGAACTGCCGATCATTCAAGCGCCCATGGCCGGCCCCGCCGGCTCCGCCATGGTGATCGGCGCCTCCCGCGCCGGCGCCCTGGGCTCGCTACCCTGCGCCATGCTCAGCCCCGAGCAGATCCGCCAGGAAGTGCAGGTTATTCGTTCGGCCACGCACCACCCGTTGAATCTCAACTTCTTCTGCCACCAGGTGCAGGCCGTCGACCACGAACGCGAAAGCCGCTGGAAGAACGCCCTGGAACCCTACTACCGCGAACTGGGGGTCGACTTCGACGCACCGACACCGGTCAGCGACCGTGCGCCCTTCGATGAGACCAGCTGCCAGTTGGTGGAAGAACTGCGGCCCGAGGTCGTGAGCTTCCATTTCGGCCTGCCGGAACCGGCATTGCTGGCGCGGGTCAAGGCCACTGGCGCGAAGATCCTGTCTTCGGCCACTACCGTCGACGAGGCCCTGTGGTTGGAGGCACGGGGTTGCGACGCGATCATCGCCATGGGCTACGAAGCCGGTGGGCACCGGGCGATCTTCCTCAGCGACAGTCTGGATACCCAGGTGGGCACCATGGCCCTGGTGCCGCAGATCGTCGATGCCGTGAAGGTGCCGGTGATCGCCGCCGGCGGCATCGGTGACGCCCGAGGCATCGTCGCGGCACTGGCGCTGGGCGCCTCGGCCGTACAACTGGGCACCGCCTACCTGTTCACTCCGGAAGCCAAGGTCAGCGCCTCCCACCACAAGGCACTGCGCACCGCCAAGGAAAGCCAG
This sequence comes from Pseudomonas sp. MSSRFD41, assembly GCF_014230245.1. Classification (NCBI taxonomy): domain Bacteria; kingdom Pseudomonadati; phylum Pseudomonadota; class Gammaproteobacteria; order Pseudomonadales; family Pseudomonadaceae; genus Pseudomonas; species Pseudomonas sp. MSSRFD41. The sequence continues at coordinate 167,466 of NZ_JACKZK010000009.1, forward strand.
ACCGCGCTGACCAACCTGTTCACCGGCCGCCCGGCACGGGGCATCGTCAACCGCGTGATGCGCGAGCTCGGCCCGATCAGCCCACTGGCCCCGGCGTTTCCCCGAGCCGGTGGCGCGCTGCTGCCGCTGCGGGCCAAGGGCGAGGCGGAGTTCGCCAATCTCTGGTCCGGACAGGCATTGCGCCTGGGTGTGGAGCTGCCGGCCTATGAGCTGACCCTGCGCCTGGCCGAACAGACCCTGGCACGATTGCGCAGGCATTGATGCCAGGTGGCCGCGACCGGGGTCGCGGCCACCGCCTTACGGGCCCGGGGCGCAGTTCCGTTCGCCGGCAATTCGCTATATATTCCGCTATACAGCGATTTCTCCTCGCCCTGGTGCAGCCCTGGCGTTCCCGTCCGCCACTGCCCAGCGCTGCCTTTCCCCCAATGGAGCTGTTCGATGAACCTTCGCGCCCCAGGTTTCGCCCCGACTTGCCTCGCCACCCTGCTTGCCCTGTTCGCCTTCGGCTCGGCCCAGGCCGCCGAGGTCCAGGTGGCAGTCGCCGCCAACTTCACCGCTCCGATCCAGGCCATCGCCAGCGACTTCGAGAAAGACACCGGACACAAGCTGGTAGCCGCCTATGGCGCCACCGGGCAGTTCTATACCCAGATCAAGAACGGCGCGCCCTTCGAGGTCTTCCTCGCCGCCGACGACAGCACCCCGCAGAAGCTCGAGAGCGAGGGCGACATCGTCAAGGGCTCGCGCTTCACCTACGCCGTCGGCACGCTGGCCCTGTGGTCGGCCAAGGATGGTTACGTCGACGGCAAGGGCCAGGTGCTCAAGGACAACCAATACCAGCACCTGTCCATCGCCAACCCCAAGGCCGCACCCTACGGCCTGGCCGCGACCCAGGTGCTGGCCAAGCTGGGGCTGACCGACAAGGTCAGGGGCAAGATCGTCGAAGGCCAGAACATCACCCAGGCCTATCAATTCGTTTCCACCGGCAACGCCGAACTGGGTTTTGTCGCCCTGTCGCAGATCTACAAGGATGGCAAGGTCACCGGCGGCTCGGCGTGGATCGTGCCTGGCGACCTGCATGACCCGATCAAGCAGGATGCGGTGATCCTCAACAAGGGCAAGGACAACCCCGCGGCCAAGGCCCTGGTGGACTACCTCAAGGGGCCGAAGGCCGCGGCGATCATCCAGTCCTATGGCTACCAGCTGTAAATGAACCTCTCGAGTGCCGATTTCTCCGCGATCTGGCTGACCCTGAAACTGGCGTCCCTGACCACCCTGATCCTGCTGGTGGTCGGCACTCCGATTGCCCTGTGGCTGTCGCGCACCCGCTCCTGGCTGCGCGGTCCCATCGGCGCCGTGGTGGCCCTGCCGCTGGTGCTGCCACCCACGGTGATCGGCTTTTACCTGCTGCTGGCCCTGGGGCCCAACGGCTTCTTCGGCCAGCTCACCCAATCCCTCGGGCTGGGCACCCTGACCTTCAGTTTCACTGGCCTGGTGCTGGGCTCGGTGATCTACTCCATGCCTTTCGTGGTGCAACCTTTGCAAAACGCCTTCTCGGCCATCGGCAGCCGGCCCCTGGAAGTGGCCGCGACCTTGCGCGCCAATCCCTGGGATACCTTTTTCACGGTGATCCTGCCCCTGGCCCGGCCGGGCTTCATCACTGCCGCGATCCTCGGGTTTGCCCATACCGTCGGCGAGTTCGGCGTGGTGCTGATGATCGGCGGCAACATCCCCGAGAAGACCCGGGTGGTGTCGGTGCAGATCTACGATCATGTCGAGGCCATGGAATACGCCCAGGCCCACTGGCTGGCCGGGGCCATGCTGGTGTTCTCGTTCCTGGTGCTGCTGGCCCTGTACTCCAGCCGCCGGACCCGGGCAGGCTGGAGCTGACGGCATGAGCATCCAACTGCAACTGCAAGTGGGCTATGACGCCTTCGCCCTGGATCTGGACCTGCAATTGCCGGGGCGCGGGGTGACCGCGCTGTTCGGCCATTCGGGCTCGGGCAAGACCACCTGCCTGCGCTGCATCGCCGGCCTGGAGAAAACCGGGCGCGGGCGTATCCAGATCAACGACGAACTCTGGCAGGACAGCCAGCGCAAGCTGTTCGTCCCGCCCCACAAGCGCTCCGTGGGCTACGTGTTCCAGGAAGCCAGCCTGTTCCCCCACCTGTCGGTGCAGGCCAACCTGGAGTTCGGCCTGCGCCGTATTCCCAGGCAGCAGCGCCGGGTCGACATGACCCAGGCCACCGAACTCCTGGGGATCGACCACCTGCTACCACGCCATCCGCAGCATCTGTCCGGTGGTGAGCGCCAGCGCATCGGCATCGCCCGGGCCCTGCTCACCAGCCCACGGTTGCTGCTGATGGACGAACCCCTGGCAGCCCTGGATTCCAAGCGCAAGAACGAGATCCTGCCCTACCTGGAACGCCTGCATGACGAGCTGGATATCCCGGTGCTCTACGTCAGCCATTCCCAGGATGAAGTGGCGCGCCTGGCCGATCATATCGTCCTGCTCAGCGAAGGCCGGGCCCTGGCCAGCGGCCCAGTGGGCGACACCCTGGCGCGCCTGGACCTGCCCCTGGCCCTGGGCGACGACGCCGGCGTGGTGGTCCGGGGCCAGGTCAGCGCCTACGACCCGACCTACCAGCTGCTGAGCTTGCAACTGCCCGGCAGCGAGCTGCTGGTGCGCGTGGCCCATGAGCCCGTCGCCCCGGGCCGGAGCCTGCGCTTCAAGGTCCAGGCCCGGGACGTCAGCCTGAGCCTGCAGGCCAGCGAGCACAGCAGCATCCTCAATCGCCTGCCGGTCACCGTCAGCGAGGAAATCCCGGCCGACAACACCGCCCATGTGCTGGTACGCCTGGATGCCATGGGCACGCCCTTGCTCGCGCGTATCACCCGCTTCTCCCGGGACCAGCTCAAGCTGCATCCCGGGCAACGGCTCTGGGCCCAGATCAAGGCAGTGGCGGTCCTGGCATAGGGGCTTAGCAGACCGTTGAAAAACTCCCTGCGTTGCCATCGCTGCGTTGTGGTGCGCCAGCCCGGTCAAAATGCTCATTTACCACTCGTAAACTGCGCTTTTTCGCCTGTTTTTGCCTTGCGCTGGCTGCCTCGCCTACGTTTTTCAACGGCCTGTTAGAAATCCGGCACCCCGGGGCGACAGCGCGGTCCATTCCCTATCGGCCCGCCGCTTGCCAAGGATTCGCTGCCATGCCCGCCACCCCGGACACTCCCGACCTGCCCCCAGACCTGCACTACACCGACGACCGCCAGCCGGGAATCAGCCGGCGCAAGCTGCGCGGCAAGTTCGTCTACTACCAGGCCCAGGGCCAACGCATCACCGATACGACCGAAATCCAGCGAATCCATTCCCTGGCGATCCCACCGGCCTACACCCAGGTATGGATCTGCGCCGATCCCAAGGGGCATTTGCAAGCCACCGGACGTGACGCCCGCGGGCGCAAGCAGTATCGCTACCACCCACGCTGGCGTGAGGTGCGCGACAGCGACAAATACTCCCGGCTACTGCAGTTCGGCAATGCCCTGCCCCGGCTGCGCCGCCAGCTGCAGGCGCAACTGGCCAGTCCCGGGTTCAGCCGCGACAAGGTCCTGGCCACGGTCATCACCTTGCTCGATGAAAGCCTGATCCGGGTCGGCAACAGCCAGTACGCCAGGGACAACCGCTCCTACGGGCTGACCACCCTGCGTAACCGCCACGTCCAGGTCAACGGCAACGCCATTCACTTCCAGTTTCGTGGCAAGAGCGGCGTCGAGCACCAGATCACGGTCCGGGACCCGCGCCTGGCCCGGGTGGTCAAGCGCTGCCGGGAATTGCCCGGCCAGCAGCTGTTCCAGTACCTGGACGAAGACGGCCAGCGGCACTCGGTGAGCTCGTCGGATATCAACCTGCACCTGCAGCGACTGACCGGGATGAGCTTCACCGCCAAGGACTACCGCACCTGGGCCGGTAGCGCGCTGGCCCTGGCGCTGCTGCGGTGCCAGCCATGGCAGCCGGACTCGGAGGCCAAGAAACACCTGGTGGCCACCGTCAAGCAAGTGGCCCGCGAGCTGGGCAATACCCCGGCGGTCTGCCGCAAGTGCTACATCCATCCGGCGTTGCTGGAGGGCTTTGCCCAGGGTGAACTGGCCCGCTTGCCACGCTCGCGCAAACGCCAGTGGCTGAAAGCCGAAGAAGCCGCCCTGGCACGCTTTCTCCAGGACCTTACTCAGCCCAAGCCGCCGGCTTGAATACAAAACCCATACATTTGCGGCTTGGCCGTCGGAAGATTCCGGCGCTAGGCTATGCACCTTCCTACCCGTCCAAGGACGATTGCCGACGTGAACAACTAAGCCTTCCAGAAAAGTATCCGCGACGAGCCCTTCCAGGCTCGTTGGCCTGTTTGCGCATTTTTCGGAGGTGCTGATGACTCACGTCACCCGGCTGCCCGCACTGGTTTGCCTGAACCAGCTGACTTACCAATTCGCCAATGGCGAAACCCTGCTCGATACCCTGAGCCTGACGCTCGATCGCCAGCCAACGGCCATCGTCGGGCGTAACGGCATGGGCAAATCCCTGCTGCTGCGCTTGATCGCCGGTCAATTGCAACCCACTTCCGGCAGCCTCCAGCGCAATGCCCGCCTGGCCTACGTGCCCCAGGACCCACGGCCCGAACCGGGACAGAGCGTGGCCCAGGTCGCCGGGCTCTCCGAGGCCCTGGGCGCCCTGGAACGCTTGGCGGCCGGCACCGCCAGCCTGGAAGACCTGCAGCAGGTGGACGGACGCTGGGACCTGGCCGAACGCCTGCGCCAAGCCCTGGACGCCGCCGGCCTGCCAGAGATAGCGCCGGACGATCCGGCAGCGACCCTCAGCGGTGGGCAATTGACCCGGGTGGTGCTGGTCGGTGCCCTGCTCAGCGCCGCCGAGTTGCTGTTGCTCGACGAGCCCAGCAACCATCTGGATCGCAGCGGCCGACGCTGGCTCAGCGAGCAATTGCAGCAGTGGCACGGCGGGCTGATCCTGGTCAGCCACGACCGCCAGTTGCTGATGCAGGTGCAACGTATCGTCGAGCTCAGCCCCCACGGGGTGCAGGTCTACGGCGGCAACTACCAGCTGTTCCAGGCCCAGCGCGAGGCGCGGCAAGAGGCGGCTCAGGCGGCCCTGGAACATGCGCGGACCCAGCGCAGTCGCGAGCACAAGCGCCTGCAACGGGAGCACGACACCATCCAGCGCCACGCCGCGGCATCGCGTCGGTACGCCAAGACCGCCAATGTCTCGGGTTTCGAACGGGCCAAGATGCTCGGCGCCGCCCGGGACATCATGGGCAAGGTGCGCCACACCCACCAAGGGCACAAGGACAACCTGGACGCCCAGGTACGCGAGGCCTTTGCCCGCGTCGGCCCGGAACAGCCGACGCTGCTGACCCTGCCCGCCACCACCCTGCCGGCGGGCCAGAACCTGTTCAACCTGCAACAGGCGCAGTTGCCTTGGCTGGATAGCCGCGCGCCATCGTCCTACCTGACCTGCCATGTCGACGGGCCGGCACGCATCGCTCTGGTCGGCCCCAATGGCTGCGGCAAATCCACCTTGCTGAAGATGCTCGCCGGTCAGCTGCAGCCCTTGAGCGGCGAATGCCGGGTGGCGGTGGCCAGCGCCTACCTGGACCAGCACCTGGCACAGCTTGATCCCGGGAGCTCCCTGCTCGAGCAGTTGGCCAGCGTCGCTCAGCCCCTTGAGGAAAGCGCCCTGCGCACCCGCCTGGCACGGCTGCAACTGGATGCCCAGCGGGTACGGCAACCCTGCGCCCTGCTCAGCGGCGGAGAACGCTTGAAAGCCGCGCTGGCGCTGGCGCTGTGGAATGGCAACCCGGCACGCCTGCTGTTGCTCGACGAACCGACCAACCACCTGGACCTGGAGTCGGTGCAAGCCTTCGAGCGGGCCCTGCGGGATTTTCCCGGGGCCATGGTGGTGGCCTCTCATGACCAGGACTTTCTCCAGGCACTGGCCGTTACCCATACCCTGCAATGGTCGGCCCGGGGCTGGCAGCTCGAGGAGCACCGGCCATGAGCTCACGCCGTGCAGGCATTGGCGCGACTTCGTGCTAGATTCGCGCCTTCTCATCCAATGACAGGGAGCGTCAGCCCATGCAGTTCGGCTACACCATCATCTATGTCCCGCACGTGGAAGACTCCTTGCGGTTCTTCGAGCAGGCCTTCGGCTTCAAGCGCCGCTTCCTCCACGAGTCCGGCACCTACGGGGAGCTGGAGACCGGCAGCACCGCCCTGGCCTTCGCCGACCACCAGCTGGCGCAGATGAACTTCAAGGACGGCCACGTCGCCGCCCACAGTTCACGGCAGCCCCTGGGCATGGAGCTGGGCCTGGTCACCGAGGACGTCCAGGCGGCCCATGCCAGGGCCCTGGAACACGGCGCGCGGGAACTGGCCGCGCCCACCACCAAGCCGTGGGGACAGACGGTGTCCTACGTCCGTTGTCCGGATGGCACCCTGGTGGAATTGTGCACCCCGATCGGGGCTTGAGCCTGGGCGGCGCGCCGCCGGTTACTTGAGCTTGACCGCGGTGCCGGTGGCGAAGACCACCACCATGCCGCCACGTCCTGAAGGCATGCTGATCTCGAAGTCCAGGCCGACCACGGCATCGGCATCCAGCCGGCGCGCGCGATCCTTGATCTCGTCGGTGGCCTGGACCCGGGCCTCGCGCAAGGCGCGCTCGAGGGTCTGGGAACGCCCACCGAAGAAATCGCGCATGCCGGCGAACAGATCGCGGACCACGTTGATGCCCTGGACAGATTCCGAGCTGACGATATCCAGGTAAGCGGCGATCTCGCGGCCTTCGATCTGGGCGGTGGTGGTGACGATCATGGTTTTCTCCCTTGGACGAACAACCCGTCCCGATACCCCGGGACGGCGACGCCGCGATGGTACCAGAGCAGGCGACCGGCACCATGAACCAACGCCCCGCTCGATGGCGGGGCGTGGAGTCAGGGCTTCAAGGGACGTTCTTCATCCAGTTCCGACAGGCTCTTGCCGTCGTCCGGGTGCTTCCAGGTCTGCGGAGGCGGCTCCCGGTGCTCGACTTCAGGCTCCTCCGCTGCTTCGTTGCGTTCATGCTCGCCAGGGCGTTGCTGTTGCAGTGCCATGCCCACCTCTCTTCCTGAAGGGATTTGTGCTTCGCTTCGTGAGGTTAGAACAGTTACCGCTGCAACCCGCTATTTGCCGACCAAATACGAACCGGGGCCTGGATGAAACTTCTTTCATCCAGGCCCCGCTCCAGTCTCGGTATAGTCGCCTCGCTCATTCAAGCAACTAAGGTATTGGCCCGCGCTCTCCCGCGGGCATTTTTTTGCCTCAAGCGAAGCCCTTATTGAGAGACCTGCTCCTGGCAATCCTTGAGCAAGACCTGCTCCGTGGCGGTGTGGTCGGCCTCCAGGAACGACAGCACGGCCCCCTTGCCCTTGGTATGCCAGCGGAAGCTGTTCTGTTCGTCGTCCGCCACATACAGGGCCCCGGAGGCCGAGCGCGCCATGTGCATCGGAATCAGTTGGTCCTTGTAGTAGAGAGTGGCGAAGGACGTGCCGTTATCGATATTCAGGTAGGCCGCATCGATACGCACCTTGCCTTCACATTGGTAGCGTGCCACCTGGCTCTGATAAGAAGGCTCTGCAACCTGTGGCTGCGCGGCGTAGGCCAGCACCGGCAGGATCGAAGCCAGGACTGCGGCGCAGAGCGGTGCAAGACGGTGTTGCATGGTGTTTCCCCCAGACAGATAAAGACGTCCCATGGGACTGGCGGGACCATTGTTAGTTCAGCCCATCGACCGCCCTAGAACAGCTCATCCAGCTGTTCGAAGTATTCACGCCGCGCAGGCTGGTCGGGCATCGGCAGGCCGGCCAGGAACTCATCGGCAAGCTCCGGGCCGAGCTGTTCGCGCAGGTCACGGTGGACGAAGGCGATATCCAGCCAAGGATCGGCCAGGCCGCCGCGCCCGAGATCGATGAAATGCAGTTCATCGCGCCGATCGACGAAGACATTGCTGTCGCCCAGGTCGCCATGGGAGAACAGCCGCTCTTCCCGGGGCCTGTTGCCCTGCAAACGCTCCCGCAAGTCTTCGGCGCTGGCCAACCCTGGCCATTGCCCGAGGTCATACTCCACGGCGCATAGCCCGTTGGCCAGCAGATAGTCCAGCTCCGCGAGGCGCACCGCGATCCCCGAATCCAATGGACAATCCGCCACTGGCACCGCCTGCACCTGGCGTAATGCCAGCTCGAACAGCGCCAACCCCACCCGCGGCTCGCCGAGCCGCTCGGACAGCGGCACTCCAGGCACTTGGCGGGTGATCATGAACTCATGCCCATGGTCCTGCGCCACCAGCACCAGTTCGGGGACCTTCAGGCGTCCGGCCAGCCAGTCCAGGACCCGGGCCTCGCGCAATACGCTGTAGGTGGTGGGTGCGAAGATCGCCGGTGACGACTTGAGGAAGAACACTTCCCCCGCACGACGAAAGCGCTGCACCCGGCAGGGCGACTCGCCCACGGTATCGGGCACCAGTGGAGCATCGCCGATGAAGCGGGCAATGCTGGCTGGCAGTTTCATCGACATGGCGGCTTACTCATCTAGTACAGGCCCGGACTTGGATGGCGCCATGGAGCCGTTCCGGTCATGGGGCATTAGCTTCAGGTCATCGGTAAGATCGCTCGGCGCCAGCGACTTGAGCATGCTCGACACCTGATGGCGCAACAGACCCAGCTCGATATCGTCCCGGGTTCGCACCTGGGCGTAGCCGCCTCGCCTCCAGAAGCCCTGGGCCAGCAGATCGCTGACCAGGCTGGCAATCGAAATAACCGTTCTGCCATTTGCGGGTAAAACTCCAGCCCTCGGGCAGGCTGTCCTGGATCTCGTTGCGGGCTTCGTCCGGCTGCGGCGCACAACCATGCACCAGATGGAAGTAGCCCGGGTTGGCGACAAGAAGCGCTGTAGCACGGTTTCGTCGGCCAGGGTGATTGCCCTGGCGCCCAGGCCCGTCGATGCCGCCAGCGGCAGTGGTGTTTGTGACATGTTCCGCCTCCGCCCCGAATGATCCAAGTATGGTTTGCGGGCCGATCCTAGCCTGCGTGGCAGCCCGGCGACAGGCTCTACTTGTTGGAAAACTGTACCGAACGCCCCGCCTGCGACGCCCTGCGGGTTTGTTATCATCGGCCCGCCTTGAACGGCCTGCCCCTCCCCTCACCCGTGGATTTGCCCGATGTCCGATCCCCTGTCCTCTCCCGGCTACCAGCGGCTACTGGCGCTGCAGCAGCGCATTCATCAGTTCACTCAAGAGCAGGCCGCCGAGCGCGACGACGATCCCGATGACTTCAGCACGCCGCTGTGGACCAGCGACTACAACTACCTGGCCCTGGCGCCCATGCGTGGTGGCTTGCATGTGGAGTTCCATGGCGAGCTGTGGGATGAGCCCCTGGCCTGGACCCTGGAGTGCCTGGCCGAGCAACCCGTGGCCAGCGTCATCAGCTCGCTGCTGTTCTGCGGTCTCGACGCCGGCGCCAACGGCACCCGCGAATGGGAGTTCACCCCGTTGCTGGACAGCGCCGTGACCTTTACCCAGCTCAGGTCCCTGGCGATCAGCCCCACCGCCCCCGAGCACCACAACACCTCGCTGGTGCAAAAGGCCGGCAGCATGATGGAAGAAGCCGGAGAGATCGCCCGCTTCGTCGCCAAGGCGCCCTACCTCAGCGAACTGACCTTGCCCAATGCTCCCAATGGCGATTTCTTCCAGGTGGACCTGCCACATCTGGAGCTGCTGCGCATTGGCGCTGGCTCCGACACCCAGGGTTTCATCGACAACCTGGCCGCAGCGAACAACTTGCCGGGCTTATCCACCCTGGACTTCAGCGAATCCAGCGAGCTGCAGCAGACCTGGGCACCGCGACGCGAGGCGGGTGTCGTCACCGCGTTTTCCAGCTATGAAAAGCTGTTCGCCAGCCCCGCCATGGACTCGCTACGGGTACTGCGGCTGCGCAATACCTGCTTGAGCCTTGCGCAACTGCAAGCCTTGCAACAGATGCGAGCCAATTTGCAGTTCATGGTGATCCAGGCCACGACAGGCGGCTATGTGAGTCATTTCGCCCGGGAGGTATTTCCCTGGCGGCACCTGGTGCAGCCAGACCCGGGACAGCGCTGAAGCCAAACCCGTCGCAAACAAGCGTAGCCCCATGATTTATCGCGGTTTTTTTCGTGAATCCAAAGCGACGGGAGAAGCCTTTTTGGCGGTTTCGACCTTGCTTCACAAGGAGTGGATGTATATATTCCACACCCTGTTTCAAGCACTGGCTGGCGCAATGCCAACTCAAGACCCCAGTGCCGCGTTATCGCGCTACCGCCCGAATGGCGAAACTGGTAGACGCATGGGACTTAAAATCCCCCGCTCGTAAGGGCGTGCCGGTTCGATTCCGGCTTCGGGCACCATATAAATCAAGGGCTTGTGTGAGTTCATCATGCAGGCCCTTGTCGTTTTTGTTCCGCAATTTTAAATCGTGCTCCGCAATTCTCATTTCTCCGGCGTCCTGCCGACCGAACACCAGCCCCCCTCCCCTATACACCTCGTCGCCTCGACGCGAAGAAGTGCTAGTCAGGTTCCCGATATCTTTGCAGCCAAGAAATAGGAGGGAGTTTGGGCTATCGGCAGGCGCTCGAAGCTGCATTGAGTTCCGCCTCATACCCGATCCGCTGACGGCGCTCGGCCAGCAGCGCGCGCACCTTTACCTCCAGGCTGTCGGTCTTGCGCAGACCGGCAGCCAGCGACCTCCGGAGTGCGACACGGCACCTGAATCGGCATCTCGACACGCACGGCGCGCACCTCGGGCTCTCGATGGCCTGCGCAGGCTGCCAGAAGTAGGCAGGCCAGCAGCACCTGCACTTTCCCGCTACTCCTGCAGGTCCACCCTGGAGGCCGGGTAGGCCCGCCTTGAAACTGGTCGTAACCCAAGCTCTGATCGATGTTGAATGCCGAGGCAGCGCACTGATCGCCGCCGATGCACTCCTGCTGCATCCCCTTCAGCGTGGCCGGGTCCTTGATATCGATCGGGTCGGTGGTGCGCCCGCCGATGCGCTTGGCCACGGCCGAGGCGTAGGCCTGGGTGTCTCTCGTTGCTACCTGCGCAGCCTTTGCTTCTCGAAGCTCGACGATGCCCACATGACCCGGATATCTGCATCCAGTAGGTGAGCATGGTCTTCGTTGTAGATGCCGCCGGCGTTAGAGAAGATCTCGGCTTGGAGCCATTCCCACGCTTCAGGTGCTGGTGTCAGACGGAAACCGAAGTCGGAGAGATCGGACAGCTCAAGGAACGATTTTGGTGGGAGCGGCCTTTGCACTTGTCGCCCTCCAGCTTGAAACAGTGGCGTGTTGCCGGTATCTGTGAGGATCAAAGCAATATAGCTTCGCTTATTGATAGTGTTCTTATGCAGGCAAGTTTTCCGACTCACCAGCCGTATCACGACCTCACGCAGTTGCGGCTGCCCTCGAAGTCATAGCGGGCCTTGCGTCCAGCGGATCAACCGGGCTCAATCAGCTAGGAGTCCGAGCAGCTCTCGACTTATGCCGACCAGATTCAAGCAGCACTTAAAATCGAATGATCCATCCGTGCCGCACTTACCTGCGGCACACCTACTTTCATGCCCTACGGCCTGATGATGGCGGAAAGGGGCGACAATCATCCAACCCAAAGGAAAAATGATGCAATCGCTACCAATTCCACAGTCAATTGTGGGCGAGTCGCTAGAACTGCGCCCGCTAGAAGCCACTGACTTCGATTCGCTATACAGCGTCGCATCTGATCCCCTGGTCTGGGCTCAGCATCCAAGCCCAATGCGCTATCAGGAATCTGTTTTCCGCGAGTGGTTCAAGGAAGCACTTGCCTCACAATGCGCGCTCGTCGTTCTCGATCGCAGCAATAATCAGGTGGTTGGCTCTTCCCGATACTACGAATTCGACGAAGGGAAACGAGAAGTAGCTATCGGGTACACCTTCCTAGCGCGTGCCAAATGGGGCGGAGGAACCAACAAAGAGCTGAAGGACTTGATGCTGACTTACGCCTTTCAGCTGGTGGATACCGTTTGGTTCCACGTTGATAGTCAAAACATCCGGTCTCAGCGAGCCATGGAGAAAATCGGGGGCCGCCTCTCCCATCGCGCTACCAGGCAGCTCATCGATCGCACTCAAGAGTACCTCCTGTACAAGATAGAGAAGCCAAGTCACTCTGAGTGATGCAAAGGTTTATAGCGCGCTACTTGCCTCTGCGATCAATTCCACCCACTGCTTTATCACAACTAAGGCAGTGCTCGCAGTTCAGTGTCCTGCACAGCCCTCGCTGCCAGTACGTGACTATGAATATGTGCCGAACGCCGGCCAGGGCCAGGGAGGCGTAAAAGTTCGCCTCCGCCACCCACTGGGACATGATCAGTCTGTCGTTGCGCACCAGAAGCGCGTACCCGCTCAGCGCGATAGTCGCGTAGATCATCTTCCCCAGCCCCCCCTCACGGACCTTTCTGCTCAAGCAGCACCAGGTCGCCCATAGCACAATCAGTCCAGCCGATCACGTTGCAACGTGCTCCAGGATCATGTGCCACCTGCACCTATGCAGAGCCCCGCACCAATGGCGGCTTACTCAGTAGTCCCGTCGGCGCTTAGTAGATCCCAAGACATCTTGATTACGTTGCTGTACTGATTCCTGTGAAACGCAAACACCCCATTGCCTGCAGGAACCAAAAGATCGTCGTACTCCGTTCGGCTCTTAGGGATGATCAGATAATCCGTCTCTCTGGCGCTGACGGGAGGCTGAATAGCGCTGATAACTAAAGTGCTCGTGGTAGCACGAAGTGATCGCAGAATGAGACCGTTTGGATTGTCACTAGGTGCGATTAATGCCCAGGGAAGGTTTTGAAGGTTGGCGCTGAGATTTTTGAATTTCTTACCTAAGTTACGTACAGTCATTTTTCACCTGTTGAGTCGAATGATTGTTCGCGGAGAATTCCGCTTTCATGTCGCTTAAAGGCGATTGCTCGAAGCTCAGGGCTTTCACTCGATCCAAAAGTCCGGCACCAGCAGCAAGCTGGCTTCACTGCCTTGAACACGTGAAATCACTATCCCAATAAAATACTGCATATAAAAACAGTATTGATTCTAGCCCTTCCTACCGCGCATCCAATCATGTGCACTTAGGCCAAATCGGGCCGGATGGTTGACGCTACAGAAACAAAATACCCGCACAAGGCGGGTATTTTGGGAAATTGCTATTTCAGATCTGATGGCTGTAGAACAGCGAGTACGACTCGATCCCGTCGTTAGGCTGCTTGATGCCAGCGTTGGAGTAGTGAATGGCACGAATGCCGACCTTCTGAGTCTCGCCGATCTTCAGGCCAGCACCGAAGCGGTCTTCGAAGTTAAACGCCGAACCGAACTCTTGGTCACCTGCGGAGGTTCCGGAGAACACCGCTACCCCAATACCTGCCTCAACGAATGGTTTCACGTTGCCGCTACCGAACTCGTAGACGAACACCGGAGCGAAAGACAGCGAGTGCGCGCCACCGGAAGCGTCTCCAGCCTCCCAATGGGTATAGCCCGAGTCCCAGTAGCCCGTGAGACGCCCTGTACTGGACTCAAACCAACTCTTGTCCCAACCGAAACCCATACCTACCCGGGCAGTGAGGCCACCTTGGCTAGTGGCACCAATCGCACCTGACAATTCTGCCGCATTCACACCAAGGGACGCGCAGGAAAACAGTAAAGCACCCAGCAGAATTTTCTTCATTTTATGACCAATAAGTACTGATTATGAGAGGTGTAAGCAACCATCGACGGCTAAGAGGCATTGAGCCATCAAATCGTTCAATGAAATTTTCACCTGTCATTTTTAACTTATGTTTTGGCCGTTTTTACCTATGGCTGGCGCCGATTCATTGCCTTGGCGAGGATGGCCTTGAGTTCGGAGCCGAAAATCAGGCCAGCTCATCAAAATAAATCGTTAAATCCCAACAAAATCAATGTCTCTGGAAATATCCAGAGACATGATTATGTAGTTATACGATTCCGCTCTTCGAAGATAGCTTTTCATCGCCCAAGCAGTAGCACTTTGCCCGCAATTCTTATCGAGTACCGAACAACTGGAAGGATGCCAGGCCCGCCGCCGTCATCAGCAACGAGCCCACCACGTGCAGTGCCACCGAACCCAAGGCCCACAGCAGCCTGCCCTGCTGGAGCAGGGATACAGTCTCAGCGGAAAAGGTCGAGAACGTGGTCAGTCCTCCACAGAAGCCGGTGATGATCAGCAAGCGCCATTCGGGGTTCAAGGAAGGCGATGCCGCAAGGAAAGCCAGGGCCAGGCCGATGATGTAGCCCCCGGCCATGTTCGCCACCACGGTCCCCGGGGGGATGGCCGGAAACAACAGATTGAGCTTGAGGCCCAGGAACCAGCGCAGCCAGGCGCCGGTCGATGCGCCCATGGCAATGACCAGGAGTGACTTCAGCATGCTGGGCAGCCCCCCACCGAGCGGCATGGCCGATGGGGAAAGCGGGAGGTGATGCAAGAAGGGAGTGCTACTAGAGGAGTCGGTATCATGGTCCTGTCCTGGTCGGGGACAGGGCAGGCACACCTACGCACCCTGTCCAGGGTTCACGTAGGCATCATCAGCACGAAGCGGTTCAAGGAGGAATGCCATCTCCGGGGGCAAATCCTAGCGCAGGAGAAATCGCGGCTTCAAGGATCGAGCAGGGCTCCACCAGGAAGTTCGCCCAGTACAGGTGACCTCGCCATCCATGAACCGGTAAAGAGCCACACATACTGGGCGAACGGCTAAACGCTATGCCCTCGCCATGGGATGTTCAACTGTCAACAATGATCGGGCAGGCAAGTCAGCCGCCAGGACAGCCGAAGCCGCCGGCGAAAGCCCGCCGCCCTGCTCGCAGCTCGGTACGCAATTCGCCGATCAGGTTGGAAACATCCCTCACGCTGGTGAGCTGCGCGGTGCAAACGCCTGGGAGCAGCAAGTCCACCCGGCCGGATGCCGCCTCATAGATCTTGATGGTCAGCGATCCGTCAGGATTGACATGGCAGGCGCAGGAAAGCGGGAGGAAGCCGGATTCCAATATGCGGCACAGCTCATGGGTCGAGAGCATGGCATCCTAGCCTATGTGGTGTTCATGGGGATTTTTCCGATTCAGCATAGGCGAGCATGCGCCTTGTGTATCGGAAAAAACACACCCGGGTGTTAACTGCATCGCAGTTCCTGAAAATGGCCGACCATGAGCTGGCCGCCACGGCGTTGCTGCTGACAGCCCCGGCGGTTTCCCTGGGCATGGTTTCGCCAACTGTGTATGTTCGCTCCATGAACCGACTTCTTCAGCCCTGCCGCCCAGCGATTATTACCCTCCCCTAGAGGGTGGGCCAGCGGCTGTCCAAACCGCATCAACCCGCCTCGGAGGCGGGGTTCATGACCGCTCTTGCGAGGCTTCAAGCAAGGAGACGAAGCATGAACCCTCCATCCAACCCGGTCTTGCACCTGCTATGCGGCAAGATCGCCTCGGGCAAATCGACACTCGCCCGACAACTGGCCCAGGCCCCGGGCTGCGTGCTGATCTGCGAGGACCTGTGGCTGGCCCGGTTGTATCCGCAGATGATCCACTGCGTCGCGGACTATCAACTCCATGCCCGGCGCCTGGGCGAGGCCCTGGGGCCGCTGGTCGTCGCCATGTTGCAGGCGGGCACCAGCGTGGTGCTGGACTTTCCCGCCAATACGCTGGCCCAGCGCGCGTGGCTGCGCAGCCTGGCGGACCAGGCACAGGTTCCCCATCGCCTGCATGTGCTGGATGTCGTCGAGGATGTCTGTCGCAGCAGGCTGCGTGAGCGCAACAACCAAGGCGAGCACCCGTTCGCCACCAGCGACGAACAGTTCGAGCTGATCTGCAGTTACTTCGTCGCGCCCCAGGCAGCGGAAGGGTTGAATATCGTCGAGGCTTGAGCCGGCAGGCCGTGTCCGCAGCGACCAGGGCGGTCGCTGCGTTGCAGGCTCAATAGGAATGGCCGAACCGCCTGGCATAGTGGTCTTCCAGGCCACGGCATTCATCCGCAGGTAGGGTGGCATCGACCACAGGCTTGGTCGAAGACAGGTTCTGCCGGCGGCAGTGCAGGATCTCTTCCTGGGCTCGGGCCCGCTCCCTGTCGACCTCGATGTTGAAGCGGATAATGCACGCCCCGAGGATCACGGCGATGCCCATCAGGGACAAGGCCAGTACCCTGAATCCGTCGTTGTCGGCCCTTTCATCCTCGTCCCGGATCATCAGCGTCCCATCGCACGCATACGCCCTCCTACTCAGGCTGCGTACTGTAGCAGCTCTGGGAACAGGCACGGGAACGGCGAGGCAAATCATCAAAAGGACAGGGGCACCGGGCCAAGAGGCGCATGCGGCAAGTCCCTGGCGCGATTGGCCTGGGCAAATCACAGGCAAAAAAAAGCCCAAGCAGCTGATGGACACTTGGGACTAAAAATGCATAAACCGTGGTAGGTGAACGCGGAGCTATAGTAACGGGTTGGTACATTCTGTAACAAGTTATTTTTTGAAAAAACGTAAATAAAAGCACTTAAACATTTAAATATCCACAATTTTTTTAAGTCATTAATTTTCAAAGACTTACCTCTCCGGCATTGGCCACCCTTTCTTTCAGCAACGCTACGCAGGGCTCCAGCCCCGGAGTTCGGGTAGACGAAAATGCGTTGAAAATTCACACAATCGCAACAGACAGACCCCTGGAGCCCCCTTACATTGCCGGCACTCGCCTGAATGGAATGTGTTCGCATGAACGATTTTCTCGACACTCTGCCCCTGCTGCTCTGCCTGACCACCTTCGCCTGGTGCTGCTGGGGATAGTCCCCGCAAACCCCGTCAATCGGCCCCACTACCCTCCCCGCTACGCCTCCACCCACGCTCCCGCCAAACATCGTCCTGCACCCGAACCGCTCTCGCGCCGATAACGCCCTGCCGGGCAGGCGAAAGTGAACCCGACGACGCAGAACGCGTAGACTGCACGAATGACCACCGCACCGGTCCCCCGCCAACGTCCGCACCGATCGAGAACCAGCATGTCGTCCCCAGCCGATCCCATCCCAACGCTCGCCACCAGCCCCGCCGGCCACTCCCCGGAGCCCGAGCAGCCCGGGTCACCGCTAACCCCGGAAACCCTGGTACTCGACCCTCGGGCCTGCCAGGTACTCTCGGTCTTCGACTTCGATGGCACCCTGACCCGCCATGACAGCTTCGTGCCCTTCTTGCGCTTCGCCTTCGGCCCCCGCCGATTCCATCAGCGGGTGCTCAAGCTGGCCCTGCCCAGCCTGGGTTTCCTGGCGCGCAGGGTCGATCGCGACCAACTCAAGGCCCGCCTGATCAGTTGCTTTCTCAAGGGAGTCGAGGCCGCGTGGGTCCAACAGCAGGCCGAGGCGTTCTGCCAGCGCTCCTGGTCCCGGCTAATGCGTCCGGCGGGGCTGCAGGCGGTAGCCGAAGAGATCGATTCCGGAGCCCGAGTGACCCTGTGCTCGGCCTCCCCCGCCCTGGTCCTGCAACCCTTCGCCCGGCGCCTGGGCATCGCCCTGATCGGCACCGAACTGGAGGTCGTCGATGGCGTGCTGACCGGCCATATAGTCGGTAACAACTGCCGATGCGAAAACAAGGTGCTGCGCCTGGAGAACGTCTATGGTCCGCTGGACCAGTATCGGCTACGCGCCTGGGGCGACACCCGGGGCGATCATGAACTGCTGGCCGCCGCCCAAGACGCCCATTGGCGTCACTTCCATCCCGCCTGGCGCCGCGGGCAAGCGCCACGCTGAACCTTGCGCGAAGGGCCAGATGGGCCAGGCGCCGGACACCGGCGACTGGCCCCCGCTGGAGCAGAACAAACCGGGTGAAACCCCGCTATTGCCGCTGCAAGCCGAGCGCTCTCAGTCGGCCCGGACGCGGAAGCGCTCGCGCATGCTAGCGCTGGCGGCCGGCCCGACCTGCACCGTGCAGTCCTGCAGGGGCACCAGCTGGCGCCGCTGCACATCCATCATCGCGGGCTGTACCGGCCGGCCGGTTGCCCGCTCGACAATCTGCACACTTTCGCCCTCGGGGGCGAAGTGGCGATTGCCCCAGGCGACGAACGCCATCAGCACCACACGAAAGTCCTCGCCCTTGGCCGTTGGCACGTATTGATAGCGCAGCGGGCGCTGGCTGTAGGCCTGGCGCTCCAGCAAGCCCGCCTCCACCAGGGAGTTGAGGCGCCGGGTCAGCATGTTCGGGGCGATATCCAGGCTGCGGGAGAACTCGTCAAAACGCCGCAGGCCGTGCAAGGCGTCGCGCATGATCAGGATGCTCCACCACTCCCCGACCCGTTCCAGTCCACGGGCGATCGGACATTCGGCGTCCTCCAGGCTTTTTCGTTGCATCACTTGCTCCCGCGCTACGGCTCGAAATATTGTCGAGTCAGATGTTACTTTCATGATGATAGTATCGTCCACGCTTCGTTACCCCCCAACCCAAACACACTTAAGGAGCAGGACCTGCATGAGCAAACGCATCGTAGTCACAGGTATGGGCGCAATCACTCCGCTGGGCTGCGGGGTCGAGCAGGTATGGCAGCGCCTGCTGGCGGGACAATCGGGCATCCGCCAGTTGCCCGAGGAGTTCATCGGCGGACTGTCCACCACCGTGGGCGGCCAGGTTCCCGACATGACACAGGATCCGCAGGCGGGTTTCGATCCGGACTCACTGCTACCGCCCAAGGAACAGCGCAAGATGGACCGCTTCATCCTGTTCGCCCTGGCCGCGGCGGAAGAAGCGCTGGCCCAGGCCAATTGGCGGCCGGACAGCGCTGCGGCCCAAGAGCGCACGGCCACCATCATCGCCTCGGGGGTCGGCGGCTTCCCGGCCATCGCCGATGCCGTGCGCACCACTGACAGCAAGGGCCCGCGGCGCCTGTCGCCCTTCACCATTCCTTCGTTCCTGTGCAACCTGGCGGCCGGCCACGTCTCGATCCGCCATGGCCTCAAGGGCCCCCTGGGCACGCCGGTCACCGCTTGCGCCGCCGGGGTCCAGGCCATCGGCGATGCGGCACGGATGATCCGCGCGGGCGAGATCGATATCGCCGTCTGCGGCGGCGCGGAAGCCACGATCCACCAGGTCAGCCTGGGTGGCTTCGCTGCGGCCCGGGCACTGTCCAGCGACTACAACGACATCCCGGAACGCGCCTCGCGGCCCTTCGACCAGGGCCGTGACGGTTTCGTCATGGGCGAAGGCGCCGGCTTGCTGGTCATCGAGGAACTGGAGCACGCCCTGGCCCGGGGCGCCCGGCCCATCGCCGAGTTGGTGGGGTATGGCACCAGCGCCGACGCCTACCACATGACCGCCGGCCCGGAGGATGGCGACGGCGCCCGACGCGCCATGGAGCAAGCCCTGCGCCAGGCGGGCGTGTCGCCAAAGGAGGTCCAGCACCTCAACGCCCATGCCACCTCCACACCGGTGGGCGACAAGGGCGAGCTGGCGGCCATCAGGCAGCTGTTCGGCACTGGCAATGGCCCGGCCATCAGTGCGACCAAGTCCGCCACCGGCCATCTGCTGGGCGCGGCCGGGGGGATCGAGGCCATCTTCACCATCCTCGCCCTGCGCGACCAGGTCGCCCCGGCGACGCTCAACCTGGAGAATCCCGACAGCGCCGCTGATGGCATGGACCTGGTGCACGGCCAGGCGCGGAAGATGCCCATGCAGTACGCGTTGTCCAACGGCTTCGGCTTTGGCGGGGTGAATGCCAGCGTGCTGTTCAAGCGCTGGGAGTGATCCCCAGCGCGATATCGCGCCAGCGCTACCGGCCCGCCTGGCCACGCCGGATCAGCACCCGGGCAGCAAGTCGGGCCGGTAGTCGCAGTGGATCTGCAGGCTTTCCGTGTGATTGCGGTGGATCTGGAAACCATGGCGCACCAGCGCGCGCCTGACCTCGTCCACCAGCGTGCCATGGCGGGCCTTGCGCAGCTCCTGGCGAGCTGGCGAGGTGAACACCCCCAAAGGCAGGAAGCGCAGGCGCTTGCCAGCGAGAATGATCGATACATCGACATGGGTGCCGTCCACATCGTGGCCATTGGCGCCGAAGATGTCCTGCACCTCGTCCTGGCGCCCCGGGTAGCAGCAGACGAACAAGCGGATGCCCAACCAGCGCGACAACCTGCGGAACCCTCCCAGCCCACTGCCTTTATGCTCATACCCCCGGGTCACCAGCAAGCGCACGGTATCCGGCAGGCTCGACTGGACCTTGCGCAACTGCTGGAAGACCTGGCCGTCCAACTGCACTGTCGACGAGGGCCAGCGTGGCCCGATCTGCAACCCCTGGTGGTTGCCCCTGGTAAGAATCAGCATGGAAATAAACCCTGGTGGTTTGCGCGGGGGCAATACTACCCATGCCGGCGCCACCCGAGTCGAAAATCCTCCCGCTCTTCAGGTTCTTGTCAGCCCCCGGTGACAGGCCACAGGCCGTTTCGGTATGCTATTGATGGCTTATAGCCATCACCATAAGAACAGTGACCACGGGTGCTGCATGTACGATTTAACGAATCTGGTCATTGTCGATAAGAGCTACGGCTTGACCGTCCTGCAGGTCACTGCGGACCTGGTCGCCGGCGCGCTGGAAGAACTACTGGCCAACTGCGCGGGCAACGCCAATATCACTCAGAAGCTGGACTACTCGATCCTCAGTCTCTACCAGGACAAGCTCGAGGTGGCCATGCGCAACATGAGCCTTCCCGCCCTGCCCATGGGCTCGCCAGCCGAGAGCCTCGACTGATCCGGACTTGAGCCGCCAATGGCGCTTCAGCGGCCTTGCTTCTGACGCCGCCGGCCACTGGCCGCCGCCGGCCCCTGCCCTTCGTTTTCCCGCCACTGGGCCAGCAGGCGCTGAGCATTCTCCTCGCAGCCCAGGCCTTCGGGCTTGCCTTCGATACCGGCGATCAGGGTCAGCAGATGCTGGCGATTCTGCGCCAGGCGCTGCTGCAGGGCTTCGATCTCCGCCACCTTGCTGCGCAGGCTGAGCAGCAGTCGGTCATGCTGGAAGCGCCCATCGCTCCGGGTGGACTCCAGGGTCAGGGTGCGCATCTCCTCCAGGCTGAAGCCCGCCTGCTGCCCGCAGGTAATGATCTCCAGGCGCTGCACCACATCTTCCGGGTAGTCGCGGTAGCCATTGCCCAGGCGCTGGGCCTCGATCAGGCCGCTGGCCTCGTAGAATCGCAAGCGCGATGCACTCAATCCCGTACGTCGGGCTAGTTCACCAATTTTCATCAGGTTGCAAACCTCCTATTGACCTTAAGGATAACTTTAACCTTAGCCTTCTTCGCAACACAGCCCCCTCCTGTATACAAACCGACGCACGGGCTGTACCTGGAGAACCCCATGACTGCTTTCCAATCCCTGCGTTTACCCAACGGCACCCTGCTGCCCAACCGTATCGCCAAGGCGGCGATGGAGGAAAACCTGGCCAATCTCGACCAGACCCCTTCCGAGCAGTTGCTGCGCTTGTACAAGGCCTGGGCCGAAGGCGGGGCCGGCCTGTTGCTGACCGGCAACGTGATGGTCGATCCCCGGGCCATGACCGGCCCCGGCGGCGTGATGCTCGACGACAGCCAGCAATTGCAGCGCTTTCGCGAGTGGGCGCGAATCGGCCGGGCCCACGGCGCGCAATTCTGGATGCAGATCAACCACCCCGGTCGCCAGATGCAGGCCAGCCTCGGCCAGGCCACCGTGGCCCCCTCGGCAGTCGCCCTGGACATGGGCGGCCTGTCGAAGATGTTCCCCGTGCCAAAGGCCCTGGATGAAGCCGAGATTGCCGCCCTGATCCGGCGTTTCGCCCGCACCGCGGCCCTGGCCGAGCAAGCCGGTTTCAACGGCGTGCAGATCCACGCTGCCCACGGCTACCTGCTGAGCCAGTTTCTTTCGCCCCTGAGCAACCAGCGCCAGGACCGCTGGGGCGGTAGTTTGGAGAATCGCGCCAGGCTGCTGCTGGAGGTGGTAAAGGCCGTACGGGCCAGCGTCTCGCCGCGTTTTTGCGTGGCAGTCAAGCTCAACTCCGCGGATTTCCAGCGCGGCGGCTTCGAGCCTGCCGACGCGCGCCAGGTCGTACTCTGGCTCAACGAACTGCCGGTGGACCTGGTGGAACTGTCCGGTGGCAGCTACGAGGCGCCAGCCATGCAAGGCGATGCCCGCGACGGCCGGACCCTGGCCCGGGAGGCCTATTTTCTCGAGTTCGCCCAGGAAATCGCCGCCGTGGCCCGGATGCCGGTGATGGTCACCGGTGGCATCCGCCGCCTGCCAGTGGTGGAGCAAGTGCTGGACAGCGGAGTGGCCATGGCCGGCATCGCCACCGCCCTGGCCGTGGACCCGGACTTGCCCCGGCGCTGGAAGAACGGCGACAGCAAGGCCAGCGCCGAGTTGCCGCCGATCCGCTGGAAGCGCAAGGCCCTGGCCGCCCTCGCCTACATGGCGTTGGTGAAACTGCAGATGCGCCAGTTGGCCGGCGGCCATTCCACCAGGCCCGGCGCCTCGCCACTGCGGGCATTGCTGGCGGAGCAGTGGAGCACCCTGCGCCGCACCCGCCAGTACCGGCGCATGATGCAAGGCCGCAACGACCAGGCAAGCACCGCAACGGCCTGAACCCCTTGCCGCCACCCGGAGCCATTTCCGGGTGGCCCCCTTCCGGCGACATCTACCGAGCCACCTGGGGCCGGCCACAAGTCAAAACCTTGCACCAACAGGCTCTGCGGCGCAGCCCAGACGGATCTGGCATGATGCCCCCGCAAGACCTGCATCCCGAGAGGCCCTGCGCCTTCTCGCCGAAGTACCGCGCGCTTGCAAGACAGCGGCGGTCAGCCACATGGAGAGCGTTTTGAGCAATTACTTCGAGAGCCCCTTCAAGGGCATCACCCTGGACCGTCAGGTCACCAACCCCAACATCAAGGTAGGCCGCTACAGCTATTACTCCGGTTACTACCACGGCCACAGTTTCGACGAATGCGCACGCTACCTGCCCCCCGACGAGGGCGTCGACCAGTTGATCGTCGGCAGCTTCTGCTCGATCGGCTCGGGCGCCGCATTCATCATGGCCGGCAACCAGGGCCACCGGAACGAATGGGTCAGCACCTTCCCCTTCTATTGGATGTCGGAAGAGCCAGCCTTCGCCGGAGCGCAGAACGGCTATGAGGGAGCCGGCGATACGGTCATCGGCAACGATGTCTGGATAGGTTCCGAGGCAGTCATCATGCCGGGCATCAAGGTCGGCGACGGCGCGGTGATCGGCACTCGCGCCCTGGTGACCCGGGATGTGGAACCCTACGCCATCATCGGCGGCAACCCGGCCAAGACCATCCGCAAGCGCTTCGACGAACGAGCCGTGCAGATGCTCCTGGAAATGAAATGGTGGGACTGGCCCATCGACCAGTTGCAAGCCGTGATGCCACTGATGACCAGCGGCAATATCGAGGCCCTGTACCAACATTGGCAGGCCGCCAGCCAGCCTGCCTAGTTAGCTCATCGAGCCCTGGCCCGCTGGCGAGCGACCTGCCGGTCCCACGGGCACCCTGCCCGCAAGCGGTGCCGGGCGAATCAGCCACCGGCCTGGTAGCTGGCCAGGGACAAGGCAAAGAACTCGCTGTCGATCACATCCCGCAACTCCACCAGCAACAAGCCCTGGTAGGCCGGCAGGACGCGGATGCCGAACGCCTCGATATTGCTGATCACCACCGCACCGCGCCGGATGATCTGGTAGGCACAATAGGGGATCGAATCCTCCGCGGAGCAGTTCATCTTCCTGGAACGCACTTCGAAGGCCAGCCGCTCGGGATCGAAGATCTCGCACTTGTCGTGCATCACCCGGTTCAAGAGCTTGTCGAAGCGCCGCAGGATCGCCTGCTTCTGTGGCTCATCGTAGGTGTTCCACTGGATCACTTCATATGCGAAGCGCTTGCATCCGCGGCAGACCACATCGCCATAGACGGTCGAGCAGAGCCCTATGCAGGGGGTCTTGATCTTTTCGAACAACATGAACCACTCCCGAAGGCCGGGCCCATGGCCCGGCCGTTGTCTGCAAGCCGGGTCAATCCCAGGACAAGGCTCCGCCGGTCTGGTACTCGATCACGCGGGTCTCGAAGAAGTTCTTCTCTTTCTTCAGGTCCATGATCTCGCTCATCCACGGGAACGGATTGACGGTGCCCGGGTACTCCTCCTTCAGGCCGATCTGCGACAGGCGTCGGTTGGCGATGAACTTCAGGTAGTCCTCCATCATCACCGCGTTCATCCCCAGCACTCCGCGCGGCATGGTGTCGCGAGCGTATTCGATCTCCAGCTGGGTGCCCTGCAGGATCATCTGGGTAGCTTCTTCCTTCATCTCGGCATCCCACAGGTGCGGGTTCTCGATCTTGATCTGGTTGATCACGTCGATACCGAAGTTCAGGTGCATGGATTCGTCGCGCAGGATGTACTGGAACTGCTCGGCGACGCCGGTCATTTTGTTGCGCCGGCCCATGGACAGGATCTGGGTGAAGCCGCAGTAGAAGAAGATGCCTTCCAGCACGCAATAGTAGGCGATCAGGTTGCGCAGCAGTTCCTTGTCGGCGAATAGAGTGCCGGTCTTGAAATTCGGGTCGGATATGGCGCGGGTATACCTGAGCCCCCAGGCGGCCTTCTTGGCCACGGTGGGCACCTCGCGGTACATGTTGAAGATCTCGCCCTCATCCATGCCCAGCGACTCGATGCAGTACTGGTAGGCGTGGGTGTGGATCGCTTCCTCGAAGGCCTGGCGCAGGATGTACTGGCGGCACTCGGGGTTGGTGATCAGGCGGTACACGGCCAGGGCCAGGTTGTTGGCGACCAGGGAGTCGGCGGTGGAGAAGAAGCCCAGGTTGCGCATCACGATGCGGCGCTCATCGTCGGTCAGGCCTTCGGCGCTCTTCCACAGGGCGATGTCGGCGGTCATGTTGACCTCTTGCGGCATCCAGTGGTTGGCGCAGCCGTCCAGGTACTTCTGCCAGGCCCAGTCGTACTTCAACGGCACCAGCTGGTTGAGGTCGGCACGGCAGTTGATCATGCGCTTTTCATCGACGGCCACGCGCCCGGCAGCGCCTTCCAGTTCCTCCAGGCCTTGGGTGACGTCCAGCGCATTGAGCGCTTTCTTCGCCCGGACCACCGCGGTCGAGTCACGGGAGTCAATCATCCTGGCGTTCCCGGCAGCGGTATTTCCCGCCGTATCGAGTGCCTCGGCGGCGGTTGTCCGTGGTTCTGATCTATCCGCTACATCAGCTCCTGGGGCCTTGTGGCCGTGTATATCGAGCTCATCCCAATTCAACATTTCATTCATCCTTACCTTGGCCGAACCGACGGGCGACGAACCCATTCGGGCGGTCAACATTCTTCTTGGTGAAAGCCGTTGGCTTCAGAACGCTCCGCCTCAGAAAAAAACACTACATATAGAATAAAAATTAAAACAAAACACCATATGTAGTTAAAAAGGCGAAAACGAGGCACAAGGTATAGAACGAAGACCGGGACGTCAACACAACATATTGTGTTTTTTAAAAATACAAAACACAAAATATAGTACCCACCATCATCCCCATCCCACTCGGTCTGGGTCGGGAATAGCGTTCGCAACCGGTTAAATGCAGGCAACCGGCAGCGCCAAGCCAGATCGACATAGCCCTGCTGCCATCTCGGTGCCATAGCCGTAGCGCGCAGGAGGTGCGGCAATGGCTGGCCCACCGCCTTCCTGCCAGTCGATATCCAGCTTCGCATCGGTCGTGCTCCAGCTGATCCTCACCTGGCCTTCAGGAAGGCTGAGCGCCCCGTGCTTCACGGAATTGGTGAGCAGTTCATGGAGGAACAACTCATGGAGGAACAACGCCAGCCAGTTGGCCAACTGGCCCGGAACCAGGTGCCCGGGCCACTGACGTGGCACTGGGGCTCAAAGGGAAAGAGCACCGACCCCATGAAGGAATGAAGCGCCACCTGGCCGCCGTCGTCCACGGCCACTACCCTGTCGTAGACCCTGGACAGGGCCTTGAACTTGCCGGCGACGATCGTCGCCAACTGGTCGGTGTTGCCATCGGCGCGAGCTTCGCGATCGGCCAGGAGCAGGCCGTCAGGGGTCAGGACCTAGGCCGAGACAGCGAGCCGAAACATAGAGCAATCAAATTTCCCCCCCAATCGTTCGGCACGCCCGGGCAACCGTGCCTTGCAGCGCTCAGGGCAGCCCCCTGGGAGCATTGGCGACAGCCAGCGCCCCGCAGCCCCGCACTGGTGGTTCCCCGGCCCGACGCGCATGATTGGGCGCCACATCCGCGGCACCGCCAGAGGAGTGTTTCAATGTATGAAATTCGCCCCGTATCGCTGCATGGCGTGCTGGCCACCCTGGCGGTGACCCGGGTTCGGGGTGTACCGGACGCGGTGATCCTGCAGGATGCCGGCAAGCTGCCGCAGACCCTCACCGACCCCGACACGGCGATCAGCATGGAACAGGAACTGGTGGTGTTCGACAACGCCCGCCGAGCGTTACCCGAGCCGCACCTGGGCCTGCTGATCGGCAGCTCCATGCCGATTTCCACCCTGGGCCTGCTGGGCTACACCCTGCTGGTGGCGCCAACCCTCGGCGACGCGCTGGATACCGGCCTGCGTTTCCCCATCCAGCTGGCCAGCCAGTTCGCCCCGGCCATGGTCCACCAGGGCGGCGAGCTGCATTTCGTGGCCAACGACTGCCATGGCTTCTTCGAAGGCCACGGTTTTTTCAGCGATGTGTTCCTCAGCGCCAGCCTGCGGGTCATCCGCGACTGCCTGCAATCGAAGAGCGAGCCATTGTGCGTGCACTTCAAGCGCCAGGCGCCCCCGGACCAGGAGCCCTATCGCCAGCTGTTCGGTGGCGACATCCGCTTCGCCAGCCATGGCGATTCGCTCAAGCTGCCCAAGGCCCTGCTGACCCGCCCGCTACCGCTGGCGGACCCGATCAGCTACCAGGCCATGCTCAGGCTGACCCAGGCACGGGAACAGGAACTGCAAACCATCGGCGGTGGCGGTTTGGCCAGTGAAGTGGCCGCCCTGCTCAAGTCCGATATCCAGCGCTACGGCGACCTGCCGGTCGTGGCCCAGGCCCTGAATGTCTCCGAGCGCACCTTGCGCCGTCGCCTGGCCGAGCGAGGGGTGAACTTCAAGCGCCTGCAGAACCTGGCTCGGCACCAGTTGGCCAACCGACTGCTGAGCACCACCCAACTGTCCCTGGATGCCATCAGCCAACAACTGGGTTTCGCCGCGCCCTCCTCCTTCGTGCACGCCTACTGCAAGTGGGCCGGAGTCTCGCCCGGGCGCTTTCGCCGCTCGCTGCGCGGCTGAGCGCCAGTCGACCAGGGCCGGCTACCGCCAGATGAAATGGCCGGAAAAGACAAAAAACTGGCCGGCCTCAGCACCTGGGGCCCGCGCCCGGGCCAGATACTGGTACCCGCTTCATTGCCTGTCCCATTCTAATAATACGGTCGCCCCGAGCAGCCAACGGCTACCTGGGACGGCTGACAGGAGCCTGTCGAATGCGCGCCACCTCCAGCACCGTACAACCCGGCACAGATACCGCCGCCCCTGGATCACGCCTGGCCCGCCGCCTTTCTCTTTCCGATGTACTGGTCTATGGCCTGCTGTACTTCTGCCCCCTGGCCCCCACGGCGGTATTCGGCATCGTCTACGGCATGTCCGGCGGCATGGCGGCCCTGGTCTATGCCGTCGCCGCCCTGGCCATGACCTTCAGTGCCATCAGCTATAGCGAAATGGCCAAGTCGGTGAATGTCAGCGGCTCGGTGTATCGCTACGTCAGCCTCGGCACCAACGCCTTCACCGGCTTCGTCACCGGCTGGCTGATCCTGCTGGACTACTTCCTGCTGCCGGCCCTGCTGTCGATCCTCACCGCCATCGGCATGGTCCTGCAATTTCCGGAAAGCTCGCGGGGCTTCTGGATCCTGATGTTCATCTGGTTGCCGGCACTGCTGAACATCATCGGCCTGAAGCTGACCCTGCGGGTCAACAAACTGTTCCTGCTGGTGCAACTGGTGACCCTGGGCGTGTTCTTCGTCTATTCCCTGTGGGGCGTGTTCCAGCACAGCCATGCCACCGGCCTGCTCACGCCGATCTGGGACGGGCAGCGCTTTGAACTGCTGGCGATACTTTCAGCCATCCCGGTCGCGGCGTTGAGCTTCGTCGGTTTCGACGCGATCTCGGCCCTCAACGAAGAGGCCAGCGGCGGTGGCCGGACCATTTCCAGGGCCACGCTGATGCTGCTGTTGCTGGTGTCCCTGCTGTTCTTCGCCCAGGTGTACCTGGTCAACCTGTTCGTTCCCGCCGGCACCCAATACGACACGGAACAGGCCGAAACCGCCTTCTATAGCCTGAGCCGCGATATCGTCGGCGCCTGGTTCCAGCCGATCATGATCGTGGTGGCCGGCACCGTCTCCGGGGTCGCCAACGCCATCGTCTCGCAGATGACCACCTCGCGGCTGATCTTCAGCATGGCCCGCGACGGACGCTTCCCGGCTTCACTGGCGCGCCTGGATCGGCGGGGCAACCCGGTGGCGGCCCTGTTGTTCGTCGCCATCGTCTCCAGCGTGATCGGCCTGGTGGCGGCCAACCAGGTGCAACTGCTGGTGACCCTGGTCACCTTCGGCGCGCTGTTCGCCTACATCACCTTGCACATCAGCCTGTTCCATCGCTTTCGCAAGCACCCCGAGCGGCACTGGTTCAAGCACGTGGTATCGCCACTGGCCGGCATCCTGATCCTGGTCGCCGCCCTGGCCAGCATGAACGACAACGCCCGCTGGCTGGGAGGCGCCTGGCTGTGCATCGGCCTAGTGCTGGCGCTCATCCTGCATCGCCAAGGCCGCCTGGGCAGCCTCCCGCTCGACCAATGACACCAGGCGCCAGCGCGCCTCTCCTACACCAGACCAAGGCAGCAAGGCATGTACTTCGATCAGCAACAACACATCCCCGCACCAGGCGGACAGATCTGGACCGCCATCAAGCACGGCGCGGACCAACACCCGCCCCTGGTGCTGGTGCATGGCGGACCTGGCTCCAACCACCTTTATCTGTCGAACTTCAGCGAGCACCTAAAGGACCGCACGCTGATCTACTACGACCAACTCGACAGCGGTTACTCGGCCCGCCCCCATGACCCGGCCCACTGGACCCTGGAGCGAGCCTGCGCCGAACTGGCGGCCGTCATCGAGTTCCATGCCCTGGAGCGCTTCCATTTGCTGGGCAGTTCCTGGGGCGGCTCCATCGCCACGGCCTACGCCAGCACTCGGGACCAGCGCCTGGCCAGCCTGGTACTGGCCGGGCCGTTGATCAATGGTGCCGACTGGAACGCCGACAACCACCAGCATCTGCAGCGACTGCCCAGCCCCTGGCGCGAGGTGCTGCTGGCGGGCGACAGCCGGCATCCGCAATTCGCAGCGGCGCTGCAGGTGTTCAACCGCAGGCACATGCTCAGGCTCGACGAGGAGCCAGCGTTCATCACCGAGTCGGACCGCCTGCACAACCCGCAGCTATTTCGGCATATGTGGGGAGTCGCGGACTTCTTTGGCGACGGCACCCTGGCGCAGCTGGACCTGGTCCCCCTGCTGCCGCGAATCCTCTGTCCCGCCTATTTCGTGGTGGGCGAACACGATGAGTGCACTCCGGGCTCCATGCATCGCTACGTGCGCCATCTCAAGCAGGGCAGCGGCCATGTAGTGCCCGATGCGTCCCACCTGGCCCATGTCGAACAGCCAGGGCTGTTCTTCGGCTGGCTCGCAAAAGTCCTCGCACGCCATGACGCCCCGGTCCGAGAGGCGCCGGATCAGTCGAGGACGCCACTGAGCACTTCGTAGATGAGTCCGGTGGCGACGGTTACCAGGATCAGGTCGGTGCCGGCCTGCCGCCACTCATAGCCGTCGTAGCGTGGCAATTGGCCGAGCAGGCGGCCGTCGAGCTTCTTGGCGATGCCGGGGGGCAACGGTTTGCCCCGGGCCAGGTTCTTCTGGATACCCGGCGGCAGCGCCGGACCGGGCCGCCAGTAATCACGATGGCCACTCAAGACCCCCAATACATCGCCACGGTCGATGGACGGACCACCCTGCCAATGACCCTGCTCACCCCCTCGCCCCGGATTGCCGTGCCCCTGGCCATGCTCGACCGAGCCCTGGTCATGGCCTTTACCCTTGCCATGGCCGTTACCGGGATCGGCACCAGCGCCCATGGGGCCGACCATCACGGCCACGCAGGCCAGGGCGACGACCAAAGCTCGTGGAGCGTTCATGCTGGATCTCCTGTCTGGGAAGGGACGTCATGAACTATAGCCACTCCCTGCTGGCGGCAACCTGCCCGTTCACCTGGGCGGTCGCACTCTCCTACAATGGCCGCCTCATGGACCGAGTCCAGGCGCCGGGCGGCGTATCGTCCAAGGCCCCTGGCATTCAAGAGACAGACGATGAAGACCACCACTGCCCTGCTCCTTCTACTGCCTGCGCTACTGGCCGGGTGCGGCCCCGACCAGCTCATCTCCGACCTGCCCTCGCCCGGCGGCACGTATCACGTCGAAATCCGCCAGTGTCCCGAAAGAGGCAGCATCACCTGGGGCCAGAGCCTGCAAGTCTCGGTGCTGGAGGCCGGGAGATCGGAAAAGTGCAATACCTTCATCAGCGCCCTGGCCCAGTTCGGCGGGCAGGAATCGGCAGACCAGCTGCAACTGCAATGGCTCTCCGAAACCGAGTTGCGAGCCTGGCTGCCCAGCTTCAATCCCGAGTACGGCCCCCCGGCGTGGAATCACCGGCAGTCGCCGCTCAAGCTGGTCTTCAGGCCCGAGCCCTGACCCGGTTCGCAGGGCCCTGCCTGGTGAATCGACCAGCAGGAGCTAGCCTGCCGGGCGCATCGGCATCGAAGAACGCTTCCCGGTTCGCTGCGGTCCTACATCAGGGCCCCCGGGCCGAGGCCAGGCTCGTTGTATCGCGTCCGGCCACCAGGGGCTCCTAGTGGAAGGTGCCGCCCGGCGTTCCTCGCGCCATGCCCGATGCGGCGTCCGGCGCCTCGCTCAGTGCGCCTGCTCGGCCTCACCAGCCTGGAGTCGCTCCACATCCCAGCCATCGAAGAACGCGCCATAGGCTTCGGCCAGCTCATTGAACGCGCCGCAACGGCGGGCAAGCTTGTCCGCGGCCAGGACTTCGGTCTTGCTGACGAACAGCGTCCAGTCGCCTTCATCGTCCTGGTGCACGTCCTGGACGACATAGTCGTGATCGACGAGCTCGGAATAGATCCCCATCAGCTCTTCCTCGGCCTTGGCGATGAAGAAGAACCCCCACTTCAACGGACTCGAGGTATCCCAGCCCTCGTGCTGCATCTGCGAATACGTGGCATCGATCGAGGCGTTATTGATTTCCATGGCTGACTCAAACCTGGGTTGAACGACTGCCAACCTGTGGTGGGTTGGTCATATGCGAGACGGATTGCTTCGCCGCGAGCGCTAGGCTCAATCCCAATACACGGTGTAGACGTGGTAGCCGGCCCGGGGCTCTGGCGCGCCAGCGTGCTTGCCATAGGGCCAGCCCTCGCCGAGGCCATCGGCTTCCAGGCCCTCGATCCACTGCTCGGCCACCGCCAGTGGCGCACTGGAATAGATATGGATGTTCTCCGCCGCCGGCCAGTCATCGGACTCCAGCGCCTCGCTCCATTCCTGATGCAGGCCCACATACACGCCCTGGACGTCGGGACGCTGCTCCAGCGCCTTGAAATGCGCGTGGATCCGCGCGAGGCAAGGCCGGCCGAACTCCCACTGATTAGGGGCGATGGACTGCTCCTGGTCGTTACCCTGGAAATACTCGTCCAGGGTTACCAATGGAAGATGCTCCTCGTCCAGCGCCGCCAGCGCCTCGAGTCGCTCCAGCAGTTTTTCTCGATGATTCATGATTTACCTGTAGGTCGAAGTTCTGTTCGCCAGCCCCCACGATGCCTCGGGCAGGGTGCTGCCATCCCTGCGGCGCCAGCTCTGGCACAAGGCTTTGGGCGCGCCGAGCGAGACGCTCCCCACCTTGATCGGCCCGGGCACAGAATTCTGAACCTGTCTCTAGACAAGCCCAGAGCCAAGAGCGGCAGCGCATCACTGCCGTTTGGCAACTTTCATTAGGGTTGTTCGGCCATTTCTTTTAGTCTTTGCCCTGTTTTCGGCCTTTGGGTAGTTAGA
This sequence comes from Pseudomonas sp. MSSRFD41, assembly GCF_014230245.1. NCBI lineage: Bacteria > Pseudomonadati > Pseudomonadota > Gammaproteobacteria > Pseudomonadales > Pseudomonadaceae > Pseudomonas > Pseudomonas sp. MSSRFD41. The sequence continues at coordinate 199,766 of NZ_JACKZK010000009.1, forward strand.
AATATGCGAAAGGACGATAACCAGACAGGTGATTCCGGCTTGCTCGCGGCCGCTGGCCAGCCACCGGCCTTCGACATGCAACGCGCAATGCTGGATGCGACCTGCGACTGCATCAAGGTCCTGACTCCGGAAGGTGTCCTGCTGGCCATGAGCGCCGCCGGATGCCTGGCGCTGGGCATTGCACAACCCCAGGTCGAGGGGACAGCCTGGATTCCCCTGCTGCCGCCAGCGGTGCAGGCGGCCGCTCGCCAAGCACTGGCAAAGGCCGCCAGAGGCCAGACGGCCCGCTTTGCCGGCCATAGCCAGGCAACCGGACAACTCACGCATTGGGACAACCTGCTGACTCCGGTCGTTGATCGGGATGGTCGGATCTGTTCCATCGTCTGCGTTTCCCGTGATGTGACCGAGCAGGTTTCATTGCAGCGCGAGCTGGACCAGGCGCTGGAGCGAGAGAAGTTGCTGTCCGCGGAAATGGTGCACCGGATCAAGAACCTGTTCACCGTGGCTGCCGCGGTCATGCTGATGGCTGACAGGGAATCCCGGGCCTCAGGCTCTACCGAGCAGTTGGCCAGGATCGCCGCCAGCAAATTGCAGGCACTGTCCAGGGCGTACTCCACGGTGATGGAGGCGGGCGACGTGGTCAACGTGGAAATGGAAGTCTTCATGAAATCGGTATTGCAGCCCTTCGGTGGACAATGCCAGTTCAGCGGTGCCAGGCACTGCGTGCCCGGCCCGTTGGCCAACCTGCTAGCCTTGTTTCTCCATGAGCTGGCGACCAACTCAGTGAAACATGGGGCCCTCAGCGTTCCTCAAGGGCACATCAAGATCAGCTGGGTCCTGGGCGATGGCGCACTGGGTATTGCCTGGCAAGAGCAAGGCGGCCCGCTGATTTGCGCACCACCGGCCCGGCACGGCTACGGCACCAAGCTCATCGATCAACTGGCCGCCTCCGCTGGCGGGTTGATCGACCGAGACTGGCACCGCCATGGCCTGCAGGTCGGGCTGCGGTTGCCGCTGCACCACGGACAGGTGGATCGATGAGCCAGGACATGCAAGGCCCATGATCGCCCCCGCCCGGTTGAACCGCCTGGTCGTGCTCGCCGGAGCCTGGCACGGTCGCTGTCTCAGGTGCGCTCGCGGTAGCCATACTCGGCCCAGCGCCGCTTGACCTGATCCTGCAGCGCCGGCGGGAACGAATGCTTGAACGAGGCGGTGCCGGCCCGCATCTGCCCGCGGAACTGCTCGGGAAACAGGCAATTGATCACCGCCTTGCCACCGCTGCCCCGGGTCCTGTCGGCCTCATTCAGGTAAGGCACCATGGGAAACTCGCGCTGCTGCGGATAGCTGAAATGGTCATGGGCCGGATGCGAGCGCGTGGCCAGCGCCCAGACCACCTGGTCGATATCGGTGATATCGATGTCGTTGCCCACCAGGATCAGCTTGGGGATCAGGTAGCCGGGGTGGGTGTCGAACACCGTCCGGGCGATCAGGTCGGCGAAGGCCCTGGTCGTGGTGTGCAGGGCCGCCAGGGCGACGGTGTCCACCGCGATCACCGCCCAGCAACTCGCTGCCTCGTACGAGCACCACACCATGTCCACGGGAAGCCCGGCCTGTTGCAGTAGCTCCAGCAACTGCGCCGAGATCATGGTGCCCCAGATGGTGTGGTTTTCCTCGGGCGGCAACCCGGCCACGCAGATCGGCAGGATCGGCCGGTCGCGGAAGGTCACGGCATGGACATGGAACACCGGCTGTTGGTGCCCCACATGATGCTGGTAGCCGTGGTACTCGCCCATGGGGCCCTCCAGCGCCGTCTCGCTGAGGCTGATCTCGCCCTCGAGGATGATTTCCGCCTGGGCCGGCACCCACAGGCCATTGGTCTGGGTCTGGACCAGGTCGATACCCTGGCCCATCAGCGCCCCCACATACCCGGACTCGCTCACCCCGGCCGGCAGCGGCATGCCGGCCACCGCCACGGCCGCCGGTGGTGCGCCCAGGGCCATGGCCCACGGAGTGGCCTTGCCCTGCTGCGTCCACATCTGGCGGATCATGCCGATGTGCTGCGTGGGGATCGCCGGACCGGTGAGCCGGTTCTTGTCGAGCAGCATCAGGCGCCCGATGCCCCAACTGTCCCAGGTACGGTCCGGCGACTGGACGATATGGAAACCATAGGTGCCCAAGTAGCGTCCACCATCTTGCTGATGGAGCAAGGGCGCAGCGAAGCGGGTCAGGTCCACCTCGTCACCGCGCCAGATGTTCTGTTGCACCGGCCCCGCGGGCACATGGCGCGGGGCCACGGGCCGGGCCTTCATCGCCGCGCGGATAGTGGCGACGATGTCTTGCGCGGTGCTGGTCTGCGCCAGCCCCAGGTGCAGGGCCAGGCGCCCGTACTCGGCGCCCGGCTTGCCGCTCATGCCGGCCGGGGCTCCCAGCACCCGCGCGCCCAGGGCATTGCCGGCAATGTTATGGAACAGCGGCGCAGGCAAGCGCTCTTCGTATACCCGCCGGGTGATCGCGGCCATTTCCATGTCGCTGTCGACTTCGACAGTGACGTCGACCAGATCCCCTCTGCTCCTGAGTTCCTCGATGAAGTGCCGAAAGTCCACGGCGCAGTCATGCAAGCTCATGTTTCAACTCCCTGTGGTAGATGGGACGAACTGGCGCTCGTAGGCCAGGACATGCTCGGGGAAGAGCTCGTCATAGGTAGGCGACTCGATGCCCAGCACATGCACTTCCATGGCGTCGATCCCGGCCTCGGCCGAGTAATCGAGAATGCACAGGCCGGCCGCGCGAATCTGCTGGGGGCCAGCGCCTTGCACCGTCAGTCTGAACGCCCCCTGGTCATTCCCGGCGCAAGCCCGGACCTGCTCCTGGATCGCGGCATAACCAGGCCCCGGGACGAAGAGCCCGAAAGCCACGCCCATGGGCGGGTCACCCTGTTCGAGGTCGGACCAGCCAATGAGCTGCCCATGACTGAAGATCTGGAAGCGCCCCATGCCGATACCCTTGAAAGAACCAATGATTGGCTGGCAAGGGTAACCGATCGCCATTCACCATCGCGCGGTGCGGCACTGTCCTGACTCTTTGCACCTGACGGCCGATGTAGGCATCGGCGGCGTTTAATGAGATAAAGCCACAGCCCAGCCCATAGGAACTCTCGATGATGCGCCACCTCAGTACCGCCCTCCCGGGCCTCGTCATGGCGACCCTGCTCTGTGCATGCACCACGCAATTGACCGAGGGCGGGCGCCAGGTGAACCTGGTCACCGCGGCCTCGGCCCAGGCCTGCAAGGTGCTCAAGGCCTTCACCGTCAAGGGTTCGTCCAATGGCGATGCGTTGAACATGGCCTTCAACCGAACGGCCGAGTTGGGCGGCGACAGCGTGAGCGTCATCGATGTCGGCGACGATTCCAGCCTCCAGGCAGCGGCCCTGCAGTGCCGCCGTGATGCGGCGCGCGGCTGAACACCGCCCGCACCTTCACCAGACCCTTTGCACCGTTCCCCTGGTCGTGAGCACGACCTCCAGAGATTTCAGCCAATGTCCAGGAAAACACCCGCAAGGACCAATACCGCCACCGCCGCCGATATCGAACGCTCGATCCAGGCCCTCAACAAGATGGCCGAACGCCTTTGGGGAGATGGCCGGGAAGCCGAGGCGCAGGCGCTGATCAATGCCCTGGACGCCCTGAACCGGGCACTGGATCGCATCCGCATCGGTGAAAGCCGCAGGGCCGTCACGGTCCATTGACCAGGCCTGTTTCCCCGCCAGATCCATGAAAGCAGAGCGCCATTAGCCCATCAGCGCTAGTCGACCCCTTTGCCCTGGTCCGCCTATAGTCCCGTCCCGCCGCCCCGATGCGGGCGTGACCAGAACCACCAAGGAAGGACCACCCATGGCGAACTCTCTGCCGTGCGCCGGGCGTTCGCTGCTGGCGCTCAGCCTGCTGTGCGCCAGCGCCATGGCCGGTACCGCGGGCGATTACTGGATAGTCCACGGCAAGCAGGAGCGCTATCGCCACGAGGTGTTCATTGCCGATGCCGCCGGTATCCTGCACACCCCTGAAGGGGTGCAGCCGGCCATGATCATGCAGATCTTCGAAGACCCGGCCATGCCGGTACTGACGGCCTACGAGATCCAGTACAAGTGCCAGGAACACAAGCTGCGCCTGGACAGCGCCAGGAACATGCGGCGCCTCGACTACGCCTTCAAGGACGCGACCACCAGCCGTGGCTGGATCGATCCGCAACAGTCCGCCTATTGGCTCCAACGCAGCTACGCGTTCGTTTGCGCCCCGGGCAACCGCGACCACAACCGGATGCTGCCGCTCGGCAGGATGTCCAACGTGCAGATGGTCCAGGCCGTCCAGGCGATGTTCGTGGAGCCGCAAGACAATCCGTCCGACCGCACAATGAACCCTGGCCTGGATACGATACTCGACCCTGTACCGTGAAAGACGACGGGACGTATTCAGCACCCGAGCTGATCGGCAAGGTCCAGGAAGTCCCGGGCGTTGATGTCGAACCTTGCATCGAACGCCGTATCGACATCGCCATCAGGACCGAACTCCAAGGGCCTGGCCACAAACGCGGTCTTGAGCCCCAGGGCGCCGGCGGCCAGCAGATCGTACTTGTGGCAGGCGACCATCATCGCATTCCCGGCGCCGATGCCCAGGTAGCGCAGGGCCATCTGGTAGGTGCGTGGGTCGGGCTTGAAGGTGCCGGCCATCTCGGCGGCGAAAATGGCATCCCAGGGCAAGCCACCACTGCGGGAAATGTTGATGACCGCGCTGACGTCGGCATTGGACAGGGTCACCAAAGTGAAACGCGGCTTCAGTCGCCGCAGTCCGGCAACCGCATCGGGCCAGGGCGCGATGGCCTGCCAGGCAAAATTGATCCGTTCGCGCTCATCAAGCGTCAGGAATTGCAGCCCATGGGCCTCGATCACCTCATCCAGGGCTTGCCGGTAGAGGCGATCCACCGAACTCCAGGGCCGCGCACCGGCAAGAATCCCATCCAGCGCCGGCCGGTACTTGCGCCGCCAGGCATCGACGAAACGCCCCCAATCAATGTGCGCCCCGCGGTCGCCTGCCACCTGCCGGGCCTGTTCGGCCACGCTCGAGCGAAAATCGCAGACGGTTCCCTGGACGTCGAAAATCAAGGCTTGCAGCGAACTCATCACCTATTCCCTCCATGCGAGCGATCGAACCTCCCACGCCCTGGCCGCAGGGCACTTGTGGCTCCAAGGCCGGACGACACGCACGCCCCTGCGGCGGTTGCGGCCTTGGCCGGCCGCAGCACGCTCCAGCCGGGGCGCAGCAAGCATAGCAACGGTGCTTGTGACATAGCGTGCCCACAGCCCTTCACCCGCAAGGAACCTGCTGGTTTCCAGCGCGAGGCGCAACGCCCTCAAGCTGCCAGGTGTGCCCGGAAGAACGGCACTACCCTGGCCAACGCCCTTGCCGTCGCTTCAGGCTGGTCGTACAGCTCGTAGTGCGAGGTATTGGGCAAGACCAGCAGTTCCTTGTCTCTGGAGGCCGCGCGGCCATAGAGCTCCTGGCCGTCACGATAGGCCCCGAAGCCTCCGGGCCTGTCACCGATCACCAGCAGCAAAGGTTGGGTCAACAGCACTTCGGCGAGGTGGAAGGCGTCCCAGTCCACCGCCGCCGCGCGACGCGAAAACAGGAAGCTGGTGGGGCCATGCTCGGCACAGCCCCGTGCAGTCTTGTAGTAATCGGTGGCTTCGAGAACATCGATGTCGTTGATTCCGACTTGCTTGGCCGCCGCTACCGATGGCGGCAGCACATCGTCCACCCGCCCTTGGCCACCCCGGGCCTCGGCGGTGCGCTGCGCCGCGATGGCTTCCAGCGTAGCGATTGGATCGTAGCCGCCAAAACCCTCACGGCTCAGGCGTCCGAAATTGACCCCGGTGATGCTCGCCACCGCCCTGATCCGCCGTTCGGACTTGACCGCACTGATGGCATAGCCGCCGCCACCGCAAATGCCCAGCACGCCGATACGATCGGCATCGACATAGGGCAGCGTCACCAGGTAATCGACCACCTGGCGAAAGTCTTCCACGCGCTGCCCCGGGTCCTCGACCAAACGCGGCTCGCCACCGCTGGCGCCCTGGTAGCTGGCGTCGAACGCAATCACCACGAACCCCGCCTTGGCCAGAGCAGCGCCATACAAATTGCCGGAGGTCTGCTCCTTGCAACTGCCGATGGGGTGCGCGCTGATGATGGCCGGATACTGCTTGTCGCTGTCGAACTGGGGTGGGAAGTGCAGGTCCGCGGCGATGTGCCAGGCCATGCCTGGGTTGCGGAACTGGACGGTTTCAATCGTGTGGCTCATGACCGGATCCTTGCATTGATGATGACAACCGGGGTTATGCCTGCTTCGGCAGTTGCCGTGTGCCCTGCAGGTTAGGCCTTGAGCGGTCTATTGATAATCCTTCAGAATCAGCATTCAGTCATAAGCAGGCTTGATAAATGCAAGGGCATCGACTTCGAGACCTGGAAGCTTTCCTCGCGGTAGCGGAAGAAGCCAGCTTCACCCGCGCAGCCGCGCGGCTGGGCATTTCGCAATCGGCCCTGAGCCAAGTCGTCCGCGGGCTGGAGGAAAGCCTCGGCTTGCCACTGTTCGCTCGCACCACCCGCAGCGTATCGGTGACGCCGGCCGGCGAGCGCTTGCTGCTGCTCATCGGGCCGGCGGTGGGCCAGATCCACGCGGGGCTGGAGAAAGTCACCGAGCTGCGGGACAAGCCCTCGGGCACCATCCGCATCAGTGCCGATGAATACGCGGTGCACAGCGTGCTGCAACCGGCGCTCAGGCACTTCCTGCCGCAATACCCGGATATCAACGTCGAACTCACCGTCGACTACGGCCTGACCGATATCATCAGTGGCCGCTACGATGCCGGTGTGCGCCGGGGCGGGTTGGTGGCCAAGGACATGATTGCGGTGAACATCAGTGCACCGCACCCGATGAGCGTGGTGGGCTCGCCCGCCTACCTCGCGCAGCGCCAAGCGCCGCAGCAGCCGCGAGACCTGACCGACCACGCCTGCATCAATCTGCGCCTGCCCACCCATGGCGAGCACTTCGCCTGGGTGTTCGCCAAGACGGGCCAGGAGCAACGGGTCCGGGTCGAGGGCCAGTTCATCAGCAACAGCATCGCCTCGGCGCGCGAAGCTGCCTTGCACGGCCTGGGCCTGGCGTACCTGCCCCTGGCCTACGTCAGTGATGCCCTGGAGAGCGGGCAGCTCGTCGAAGTGCTGCCGCAATGGCGCAAGACATTCGAACCCTATTACCTGTACTACCCCAGCCGCCGTCACCCATCGGCAGCCTTTACCCTGCTGCTCGAGGCATTGCGCCACAAACCACAGGCCACAGCGTTATCGACCTGAGGTGTGCCGAATGGCTCCCGGCGGCTGACCATTGATGCGCTTGAAGGCCCTGCTGTGGGCCGCCAGGCACATGGGACTTCCAATGGTTCACGCTGATGCGCATGGCGCCACCCAAGATGGCCCGCACGGCATCGGAGTGGACTTGCTCCGGCGCCCGGGAATCGTCATCGGCATGTGCGGCTGCGTGCTTGCCCATACCGGCCTGTGGCCGCGACATGGCGCGGCCACAGGCCCGGCGCTGCACATTTGAACGAAGCGGGAGCTGATCAGGGGCGGGGTTGCCCATGCACCGCCCGCAGGAAATCGGCCGCCAGGTGATGCGCCCATGAACGCGCCGTAAAGCCTGCGAGATAAGCGCAGTGGCTGCCTCGCCGGGTAACGGCCAACAACGTCCTGGGCATGCGTGACAGGGCGTTCTGGTGATCGCGCACGTTACCCAGTACGCAGACCGGATCATCCTCGGCGTTGAGCACCAGCAGCGGGATGGTCACGGTCTCCATCACCAGCATCGGGTTGCAGGCCTCGAGGAAGGCTTGCTGGGTGGGATAACCCGCGCACTCGTACAGGTGCCGGTGGAACTCATCCAGGCTCTGCGCACCCTCCAGGGCCGCCAGGCTGGGCAAGTGCGCCAGCGCCTGGCGATTGGGGGCCACGAACTGGCGCACCAGTTTCCTGGCCATCAAGCGGGTATAGGGCGCACGTGCACGGCCGAAAGCCACGCGGATGTCGTAGCCCGGGCAATAGGCGAAGGCGCCCCGCAACGGCGTATCGGCGCCCTGCTCGCCCAGGTAGCGGATCAGCAAGCCGGTGCCGGCGGAGATGCCGGCAGCGTACAGCGCCGATTGCGGGTAGCGCTCGGCGATCAGCCGCAGTTGTTCGCGCAGATCGGCGGTATCACCCATGGTGTTGAAACGCGGGCTGGTCAGCGGCAACTGGCCGTGGCCGCGACGCTCGCATAGCACCACGCGCCAGCCGGTGAGCCGCCTAAGATCACGGACGAAGCCACGCATGCTGTGTGGCGAGCCGGTGATGGTATGCAGCACCACCAGGGTCGGGACCTGCTCCGGCAGATCGCAGCCAAGCCAGTGCAGCGCGGTGGTGCCGCCATCGGCCATGCGCAAGGTATCGACATGCTCGTAGCTCAGGCGCGCAGCCAGGACCTTCTTCAACCCCAGCCCAAGCAGTTGCAGGTGACCGTTGAACAACCAGGGCGTGGCCCAGAAGCGTCGGCTCAAGCGCGGTACTTGGGCAATCAGCGCCTGGTTCTGCGGGTTGGGCTGGTAGATCAACTGTGGCCTGCGTGCGGCCGTGAACAGATAGTACGCACCCAGCCCGACAGCCAGCACGGCACAGGTGCTGATCCAAATCGACATCCAGAGTCCCTCGATCAAAATGTGCAACACAGGTTCAGGTCGCTACGCTGGCCAAGACCCGGCCCCACGTCAATACCTGGCTTCAGCCCCGGGGCCGATTGCGCACCACCTCTTCTTCTAGTTGCAGGAGCAAGCGCTGCAGGCGAGGTTCGCGCGCAACATGCCAATCCGTGAACACATTGAAGATGCCGCGCATGATCGAAATGGGCGCCCAGCGAAAAGGCGCGGTGATACGCGGCTGGCGCTTGCGCAGTCCGCGCACCACGCCACGGCCGATCACTTCCGGTCCCACCGGCTGGTTCAAGAACGGCGCAACCCCGATTTCGTTCATCTTGGTGGCGATGGCGTTGCCACCGAAGGCAACCTTGGCGATGGCGGTATTCACCCAGCCCGGATAGAGCACGCTGGCAGTGGCGCCGGTACTGCCCAACTCGGCGCGCAGCGAGCGAGTCAGCGACTCCACCGCCGCCTTGGACAAGGCGTAGGGCGCATTGGCCATGCCATTGAGATAGGCGTAGGTCGACGAAGTGACCAGGATCTGCCCGCGGTTGCGCACGACTTCCGGCAATGCCGCGCGCACCGTATGCCACACGCCGAACAGGTCCACTTCGACGATGCGCCGGAACTCATCCTCATCGCAGGTGCGCAAGGTCGCCGGCGTACCCTTCCAGGAAATGCCGGCGTTGGCGAAGGCCACATCCAGATGGCCAAAGCGTTCCACAGCCTGGTGTACCACCTGCCTGGACGCCGCGCTGTCGGTCACGTCCAGCTCCAGGGCCAGCACTCGTTGGCCATCGAACTCCTGGGCCAACAGGTCCACCGCCTCCTGCCGGGTATCGGTCAGCACCAGGTTGGCGCCGTGCACATACAGCTCCCGGGCGGTGGCGGAGCCGATGCCGCCGGCCGCACCGGTGATCAGGACAACTTTGCCGTGAAGGTCGTAGTTCATGCTGTCTGTCTCTTGTTGTTGGGTCGGGAAACTGCCGCGCCGCCTTGCCTACGACCTGGCTGCCAGCCAGTACCCCGCCCCGCCATCGAGGTCATGACCCACGGGACAGCGCCGGCCTGCGGTGCTCAGGACGTCTTGCGGGTGTTCGTGAGTCGTACCGCTTCAGCCACCTTGCTTGGCTCGAAGCCGATCCGCTCGATCAAGCGCCGCAGCAGACCGCATGTTTTGGCGACCATGCCGTTGCTGCTCGGCACCGTGACCAGGTCACGCCGGCGCTCGATGCAGTCGACGAGGGAAGCAACCACCTGGTCCAGCGCCACGAACTTCCAGATGCCCCGGTGGTTGTTCCACACCAGGGCGCTGCACGGATGATCGATGACCGCCTCCATCATCGGCGTCTGGAAGAACGTCGGATGAAAACTCCCCACCCCGACGCCCTGGGGCTTGAGCTCCAGGCGAATGCTAACGCCGCCATCGAGGAGATGGCCAGCAGGTAACCCTGGCGCGCCTTTACATACGGCAGAGCGGCACGGAAGGTGCGCCAGACGCCGTTGAGGTTGATATCGACAACCCGGTCGAAGGCGGCGGGTTCCATGGACTCCAGCGATTCGGGAGAGCCGATGCCCGCCCCGGCGATCACCACATCGATGCCGCCAAAATGCCCTGCCGCATGCTTGAGCGCCGCCTCCAGACTCTGCAGCGAACACGCGTCGGCCACCCAGCCAGCGGCAACGCCGGGACCGCCCAGATCGATTGCCAGGGCATTGAGGCTGTCGCGGTCCAGGTCCAACAGGACCAGCTTGGCCCCCTTCCCGCGCAGCGCGATGGCAGCGGCCCTGCCAAGGCCGCCGGTGGCGCCGGTGATGGCGATGACGCGATCTCTGAGTACGTAACGGGTCATGGTTGCTTTCCTAGCGAGTCTTGGATGCAGGGAGTGCACAGGCCGCGTTATCCAAGGGAGCGCCGCTCAGGCTCATTGCTCTTTGGCGCCACCGGGACCGTGCGCAGGAGGAAGTCGACCTGGTCGGCCACCACTTCCTCGAACGGCTTGCCGACATAGATAGCGAAGTGGCCGTAGGGATAACGCTTGATTTCGTGATGCGGAGCGCGCCCGGCGTGTCGCAGGGTCGCCTTGGCCGGAGCCACGCTATCGGGGTCGCAAACGCTGAACAGCACGGGAGCTTGAATCGCGGGAGTCCGGCGCCCGGGGTAGTAGCGGATGATGTCCAGGGCGAAGCGTGCGGCGATTTCGTTGCGATTGCTGGCACCGGGAGCGATCAGCCCGTGGTACCCGCCCCAGCTATCGGGCGAAGTCATGAACGCCGTCTCACCCGGCTGGCCGGCGAGCGCGGCCATCACCGGCCTGGCACCGAGCATCGCGCCGAGGCGGTCCAGCACCGCCAGCGCGGTGAGCTTGATGGACACCAGCGGCTGGGTGACGAGACTGGAGGCCAGGCCATCGGTGAAGGGGCACTGGGAAATCACTGCGGCCACCCGCGGGTCCTCGGCGGCGATCGTCAGCACATGCCCGCCACCAAAGGAGGTGCCCCAGATCGCCACACGCTCCGGGTCCACCTGCGCAAGGCTTCGAGCGTGGGCAAGCGCGGCATGCCAATCCTCCAGCTGGCGCTTGATATCCAGCAATTGGCGAAGCTCGCCATCGCTGTCGCCAAAGTGCCGGTAATCAAAGGCCAGGCAGGCGTACCCGGCCGCCACGAAGCGTTGAGCGAAAGCAGGAATACGCATTCCCCGGGTGCCGCCCAGCCCGTGGCCCATCACCACCACAGGGAACGGGCCGGCACCTGCCGGCCGATAGAAGTCGGCTACGCAGCGAGTGGCATTGGAGTAGAAGTGCAGCGTTGTCGAGACCGGGGATTCACTGATATCGCTCATGGTTCGCTTCCGTTGGAATAGCTGGCGTGATTGCATTGTTGGCAAGGTAAAACGGCCCTGCTTGACGCTATCCGCCGGGCCGCTTATCAGTTCACGCCAACAACACAGTGGGCTGCGGCCCGGCAGGCGCGTGCGGTTAGCCTGCCTCCGGGGGATTGGCCTGCTCTCTGACAGCCTTGGCGACGCGGTCAGGGTCGAAGCCAATGCGCTCGATGATCCGCCGTAGCAGCCCGGGCGCCTTGGCCACCAGGCTGTTGCTCCCCGGCACGGTGACCGTGTCGCGCCGACGCTCGATGCAGTCGACCAGCGCCGCGACCACCTGCTCCAGCGACACCAATTTCCAGAGCCCCTGGTGGTTGTTCCAGACCAGCGCACTGCAACGCCCCTGGAGCGCGGCATCCATCATGGGTGTCATGAAGAACGTCGGGTGAAGAGACCCGACCCCTACCCGCAACTGCGCCAACTCCAGGCGAATGCTGTCGCACATGGCCCAGACGCCAGCCTTGCTGGCGCAGTAATGGGCGTTCAGCGGCGAATGCACGAAGGCAGCCATGGACGAGACGGCCAACAAGTAACCCTGGCGTTTCCTCACATGGGGAAGCGCCGCGCGGAAGGTCCGCCACACGCCGTTGAGGTTGATATCGATAGTCCGCTCGAAAACCTCCGGGCTCATGGACTCCATGCTTTCCTGGGTAGCCACGCCGGCGGCCGCCACCACCACGTCGACTCCCCCGAAGTGCTGCGCAACGGCCGCCAGGGCCGTCTCCAGGCTATGCAGCGAGCGCACGTCAGCGACCCAGCCCGCCACCTCATCGGGCTTACCCAAGGTCGCGGCCTGTTTATCCAGGACCTCAAGATCCAGGTCCAGCAATGCCAGCTTGGCCCCCCTGCCCCGCAGCGCCTGGGCCGCGGCTCTACCCAGTCCTCCTGTGGCGCCGGTGATGGCGATCACGCGGCCTTTGAGGTCGTAGTTGTTCATGGCAGCACCTTCAGCAAGTCTCGGGGAGGGGTGGGCAAGCACTCTGTGCAGCAGCGCATCGCGCTCGAAGCAGCGTGTATGGGCATTCTTGACCACTCCCCAAAGAACGGCTTGACGCTACCCGCCGCACGGCTTGACACTTTGCGCCAAACAACAATCGAGAGCTCGCATGAGCCAGCCACTGCACCGGCGCGTGGTTCCAGAAACCTACGTGCAACTGCTTTACGACTACCTGAAAGCCCAGGGACACGATCCGGTTTCAGTGCTCGAAGAACCTTGGCCGCAGCCGGATCCGAACGGCGCCGGAGGAGTCGACGTCGAGCACTGGGAACATATGCTGGCCATGGCTGCGCGGCAGTTGGGCGATCCGCTGCTGGGCATCCACCTGGGCCGGACGATCAGCGCCCGACACTTTGGAGTGCTCGGTTCGGTGCTCCTGGCCTGCAACACCCTCGAAGCGGCCCTGGCGCGCCTGGAGCGTTATCTGCGCCTGGTGTTCGATGTCCTGCCGATGTACCGCCGTGAAGGACAGGGCTGGGTGGAAATCGTCTGGGACACCAGCGAGTACCAGCCCGGTCCCTTGGTCAATGAAACGGGAATCGTGGCGATGGTCCAGTTCTGCCGCGACCTGGTCGTTGGCGTGGTCGATCCGATCCAGATCGACTTCAATCATCAAGGTCCCACTAACCCTGGCCCTTATGAAGAATTCTTTGGCTGCCCCGTGCGTTTTGCCCAGGCGCAAGCGGTGATGCGCTTTGCCCCGGATGTGCTGGCGATGCCGCTGAAAAGCCCTGACCCGGCGCTGATCACATTGCTGGAACAGCATGCGGACCGGCTCCTGGCACAACTGCCACAGCAGGACGAGATGGTGGAGCAGGTACGCAAGACCATTGCCAGGGAGCTGCACGAGGGTGAACCAAGCATCGAGCGAATCGGGGCCCGGCTTCGTCTCTCCCCGCGGACCCTGCAACGGCGCCTGCAAGAGACCGGCACCACTTTTCGCGGCGAACTGAACCTGGTCCGCCATGAACTGGCCTTGTCATACCTGCGCGACCCGCGCCTGCAGATCGTCGATATCGCCATGCTCCTGGGGTATTCGGAGCACAGCGCCTTCACCCGGGCATTCAAGGAGTGGAGTGGGCAAACGCCGCTTGAAGCCCGGCAGAACCAGCGCTCCTAGGAAGAATGCCGGCCCTTGCTTCAAGGCAGCCCGGGCATTCGCGTCCGGGCCCTTCGCCTGACGACACAGGCCAGGCATGAAAGGTAGGCCCGGGGTCGCTGACGTACCCAGCGATTCATGGAAATACCGGTATAGCGCTCATCTGCCATCAAGCGCTTTCACCCTCGGCCAACCGGCATCACGCTGCCCATTGCGGGCAGCGTGCCGAAAGCTCAAGGCCGTGGCCGTACGAGCGAGGCCCAGAGAGGCTTCAGCCCACGACTTGTTCCGTGGCGTCCTCTGTCCCCTGCTCCTGGGGACGTTCCTTGGGCTTGGACTGCTTGCGTCGCGCCTGCCCACGCTGGCGTGAGGCCTGCTGCCTGGCATGCAGCGCCTGGGAGGCGGTGACCGTACCAGCAGCCTGGCCATCCAGGTCGAGCCGCGGCGCATCCTGGGTCATGCAGGTCCAGTAGCGACTGCCCTTGCACCAGGTAGCGATACCCAGCTTGAGCTGCTCGCTGGTCAGGCCGAGCAGTTCCAGGTGCTGCTCGGCATCCTTGAAGATGCCCTCCTTGAGCGGAACCTTGGGCGCCGGATTGACCGGAAAGGCCAATGGAAAGTGCTTCTGCAATCGCCAGATGGCCTCTACCGCAGGATCTTGCTCACGGGGCTTGGTGTGCGGCGCAGGCTTGCGCTTACCCTGTTTGCTGCTTTCAGTTTTTACCTGCTGTTGTTCAGCCCGCAGGCGGTCACGTAGCTCAGCTAGTTGCTCAAAACCCATCGTTCATTTCAGCTTCATGGTTGATTCGTGGCGCAAGATTACCCCAAGCAGTCGTTTGGAGCAGCCTAAACCAACAACGAAATCAACATTGCATTCCGAGCGGCAGCTGGCCTCAAGAACTCGGTTCTCATGCCCACCTTCTGGGCCATCGCCCGCAATGGCGAAAGTACCTGGCGCCGGCAAGGAGCGACTCCTGCTCGAAGAGAGACAACGGGCCAACACGCTCATCGGCCTGCTTCAGCTCGGCTAGCGAACCCTGCATCTTCTCAACAGGGTCCGGTGGATGCGCTGGACAGCCGGCTGCCGAGCGTCAGCAGTTGTTCGAAGGGATATTCACCCAGGCAGGCCTGGTCATATCCCAACCCATGGCAGAGCACCTGGGTTACAGCGCCACAGGGTCTCGTCGCAATAGTGCGCGATGAGCGCTGGTGTCTGCAGGCCGGCGATATCCTGGCGATGGTCGCAAAGAAAGATGATTCGCGCGAACGACCTGGCGATCTGCGCATCGGTACGCCGAAAACGGTTGATCCATTCTTCGCCAGGCACCAAGCCGACTAGGGGGCCCATCGACACCAGGACCATGGTGCTGGACCAGCTCAGGTCATTGTCATCAAGGGTATCGAGCCATGAATGGATCCCGTCTGGCGAGAAGCCGCCAATAGCGGCCATGCCACTTCGCTGGCTTTATTGGCAGAGCCACACCTACAACGTACTCCTCACTCGTTTGTCGCCATTACATCTGTCTGCCATTTCGAGCAGAGATCGCAACGGTGGTCGGCGAATCGGCAAGTGGTACGAACTTGCGCGTCGCGCCATCAAGCGCATCGATTCCACCCGCTTCGATGTCGTAGACCCAGCCGTGCAAGTTCATGCGCCCCTGCTCGAGCGCCAGTGCCACGGATGGATGCGTACGCAGGTTCGCCAGTTGTGCGATCACGTTCTCACGCACTAGGCCATCGAGCTTCGCGCTGGGTGTGTCGAACTCATGGGCCGCGTTGATCGCTTTTGCGGCGTCCGCGTGGCGTAGCCAGTTGGCGACCGCCGGAAGATGATCCAGGCACGTGCAGCGTGAAATCGCACCCATGGCTCCGCAGTCCGAGTGGCCACAGATCACGATGTCCTGCACCCCAAGTACTGCAACTGCATATTCGACAGTGGCCGAAACGCCGCCCGGCTCGGGACCATAGGACGGCACGATGTTGCCGGCGTTGCGAATAACGAACAGTTCGCCCGGCTCACGCTGCGTGAGGAGCTCAGGTACGACACGACTGTCCGAGCAGGTGACGAACAACGCCTTGGGGTTCTGTGTCGTCGCGAGCTGCTTGAAAAGCTCGATGCGTTGCGGATAAACCTCGCGCTGAAAGCGCAGAAAGCCGTCGATGATGTCACGCATGGAGTCCTCCGAACCCAAATACCAGATGTTGGCGCAAAGCACTCGATAGGCCATCGCGCCGCAGTGCTCGTCATTATTGCAGACGTCGCGCGCTGGCTGTAGATAGGTATCGAGGCATAGCCATCGCGGAGGATACCTGTCTATCGTGACCGGCAGGCTTCTGCCTTGCCTGCATTTATACCGTTGAAGCTTGAGATCGCTGTGGCGATGTCAGCTGAGCAGGATATAGCCCGCATCGATATTTCTTCCGGGCAGCGAACAGTCACTGTGAACTGGCCGATCTCCGACCCGGACGGTTGCGCTCGCTTCATCCGCAGTCGCTCCCAATGATCCGCATCGACCCCATCTGGCTCGCCACCGAGCCCATGGATATGCGCGCTGGCATCGAAACAGCCCTTGTCCGTATGATCGATTCGGTGCAGCGAAGCCGCACTGCGCTTATCTGTTCGCCAACCGCCGCGCCAATCGGATGAAAGTACTGGTACATGACGTCATTGGTATCGGGTTGGTGGCGCGCCGCCTGAATGGACTCGACCCCTATGTTTATTTCAAGGACGTGGTGACGCGGCTTCCTACGCAGCGAGCATTTGAAATTGATCAGTTATTGCCGCATAAATGGACGCACATATGTCATTGCTCTTGAGAATTCTTGTAGAACGGTGGTTCGAATGACTTCATATTCATGTTTGCTCAAGCTGCCGTCAGTGCAGACTTACCAAGCACTACGGACGGGCTCCGGCCTTAGCGGCAAGACAGATGAAGCCTCTGTACGAGGTCTGCCCAATACCCTCTTCGCCGTTCAAATCCTATATGGGACTCTACCCGTGGGAATGGGGCGCGTGATCGGTGACGGAGGATGCTTCTTCCAAGTTGTGGATATAGCCGTCCTTCCCGCGCATCAAGGAAAAGGCTTAGGGAAACGAATCATGGCGGAAATCATGAAATACATCCAAGCCAACGTTCCTGAAAGTGGGTATGTCAGCCTTATCGCGGATGGCCAAGCACAAGACCTTTACGCACAGTTTGGTTTTATTCAAACGGCACCACATTCTGTAGGTATGGCTTACAGTATCCCACCTAGGCCTACCGGTCACACATCTTGATGTTACGAACACAGGAGGTGGTACAGGCCGACGATTACAAAGCATCGCTCCAGTTGCAGGTGCTCCTGGACGATACAGGCTATGAATGGTTTGGCGAAAGGGCTTAGGCGGCGGATGAAATCCTGGAAATAAGGGCGATCGCGTCCACTTAAAAATACGCGGACACCATCGCCCTTGAAGCTGGAGATTGGTAGGCGACTTGCCCGCACGGTTACGCTATATCAGATAATAACCACTTATATTCCAACCTTAATTACATCGGCGCTGTAGCGGATATCAAGTAGAGAAAAAGCGATCTTTCAAATGGCCAGCCGCCTCTCCATAGGCTGAAAGATCAGTCCGGCAAACTCACCCACCTCTCCTGACAATGTAAAACCGTATCGTTCGTAAGCGGCCACTGAAGACAGCGACGCTCTGACTGTTATCACATTGGCTCCGGCCTGCTCGAGAGCTGCACTCACCAAGCGCTTGCCAACACCACGGCGCTGCCAAAGGGGGGCAACGAACAGCATCGCCACATGACACCCTTCCTTTAACTCGATCAGCCCAACCAGAGTTCCCTCTGCGACACAAACCAGCATTAGGCTGTTACTTGCCATTCGTTCGGCAAACGCTTCCTGTGCGGCTACCTTTGAGAAGGTTTCCACGCCCTGCGCCGACAGCGAGGGTGCAACCGCCATCATGAAAGCCTCCAGGCACAGGGCATTAGCGCTCGGCAGGTCTTCGTGAGTCATCTTACGTATCTGCATATTCGTCGTCCGTGGCGTGAGTAGAGTGCTTCTATACTAGGGCACTTGACCTTGCGATACCTAGCAACGCCTCGGCGAACAGATACCGACATGCGCGACAGGTATCGTCCTGGCTCGCATCGAACCTCTCATGCCATGCGGTATAGGTCGTGTAGCCCTGCTGAGCAGATACCTCTCGGTGTCAAGCACGCATCATATGGACTACCAGGCCCACTACGGCGCAGGCAACCAACACCTGGATCACACCTCGCTTAAAACGGAACAGGGCCACGGCAGCCGCAACCGCGATCAGCGCGCAAGGCCAGTCGAACACCCCGCTGAAACCCTCTGGCCAGAGCACGTGATAGCCGAAGAACATGGCAAGGTTGAGGATCACCCCTACCACGGCGGCCGTGATCCCCGTCAGCGGTCCGGTAAATTTAATCTCATTGTGGGTCGACTCCACCAAAGGGCCACCGACCAGGATGAAAAGGAAGGACGGCAGGAAGGTGAACCAGGTGACGAGGCTTGCCGCGACTGCGCCGGCAAGGAAGGGGTGTTCCGTACCCAACATCGGCTGCATGTAACCACCGACGAAACCGACGAAGGCTACCACCATGATCAGTGGTCCTGGCGTGGTTTCCCCCAGGGCGAGGCCATCGATCATCTGGGCTGGCGTTAGCCAGCCATAATGCCCGACAGCGCCCTGGTAGACATAGGGCAGCACGGCGTACGCTCCTCCAAAGGTCAACAGTGCAGCCTTGGTGAAGAACCAGCCCATTTGCGTCAGGGGGCCATTCCAGCCAAACGCAAGCGTCAGCAGCCCCATCGGCAAGGCCCAGAGCATTGCGCCGATCAGGACCAGGCGCAGCAAATGCGCTACTCGAAAACGCGCATGCTCAGGCGCTGGCGTGTCGTCGTCGATCAGGGCCGGACCATAGCTGCTCTTGGTCGTCCCATGACCGCCACCAATCATGAATTTACCGGGCACGAAACGCCCCCCCATATAGCCGACGATACCGGCAACCAGCACGATCAGCGGGAAAGGCACGTTGAGGGCGAAAATGGCTACGAACGACGCCGCGGCCATGGTCCATAGCCAGCCATTCTTCAGCGCACGCGAACCAATCCGGTGGGCAGCGTGTACGACAATGGCCGTAACCGCCGGCTTGATGCCATAGAAGATCCCCGCGACTACCGGCACCTCGCCAAAGGCGACGTAGATCCAGGACAAGCCAATCAGGATGAACAGCGAAGGCAACACGAACAGCACACCGGCAATCACGCCCCCCCAGGAGCGGTGCATGAGCCACCCGATGTAGGTGGCTAGCTGCTGAGCTTCAGGGCCCGGCAATAACATGCAGTAGTTCAGCGCGTGCAGGAATCGCTTCTCGCTGATCCAGCGTCGGCGCTCAACCAGCTCTTGATGCATGATCGAGATTTGCCCGGCGGGCCCGCCAAAGCTGATAAAGCCCAGCTTGAGCCAGAACAGAAACGCTTCAAACAAGCCAATCGGCTTCTGAGCAGCGAGTGGCTGTTCGCTTACTCCGGAGGGGGTCTCAACCATGTGGGGTTTCCTCGTGTGCGAAAGCCGTCAGCAAGCTGTCGAAGATGCCCCCGGCGACTATTGTCAGTTGATCGTCGTCGCCAATGCTTTCTCTCATGCCCGCTAAGACACGCTCGATGCCTGGCGCCTCGCAAGGCTGGCTTCCACCTACATCCAAGTAATGGACGACAGCGGCCAACCGGGAAAGGCCCGGCTGCTGAACGGCAAAGCTCTCGATAAGGGTTTCGAAGGACACTCGCTGGCCGACGTGGCTGAACCGGGCACCATCGAAATCGAAGCCGAGCGCATTGCTTGGGCAGTCGTTGGGGCTGTCCAGCCAAATGAATTGCGCATCGGCATCGATGAAGCGGCGAATCAGCCAGGCGCATGCCAACCGATCCACCCAGGGACGCTTTCGGGTCGCCCATCGGCGCCCCTGATAGTCGCTGCTCTCCAGCCGATCAATGGCCTCGTCGCATGCATGGGGCTCATCGTAAGACAGTGCACGGCTGATGGCCGCCTCAAACTCCTGAAGTGCCGAGTCGGCTTGGGCTTTGAGCAAGCCGGGAAAGAAATCGATGGCTGCCAACTGGTCGAAGGACTTTCTGAGCTTACGCACCTGCCGTGCTGCCTGCAGCGCGTTGTCTGACGATAGCTTGGCCCTGCGCCCTGCAATGTCCTCCATCAACTTGGTGTACTCATCGCTTCTGTCGAACAGCTCACTGAAGCGCTCTTCACTCTCAGACAAGGACAAGAGATACGCCGTGCCGTTGATAGCCAGCACATCGCGCTTCACCGTTTCAAGCATCTCGCGTCCAGCGCCTTGTTCCGGAAGCAAATACACGCCATCGCGCAGTACTGCGGCACCAGAGGCTTTCAGGGTCCTCCAGGCGCGCATCCGTTCAGTGGCATTAGCCGTCGGCAAGCCGAGAATCAGCAATGACCAACCAATCATGTAGAGAACTCAACATAAAATGTATCCTCTTCTACATTAGTTTGACTTTAGCCAAAAGCAAAAATGCTCATCAAGCCAACTGAATAGAACGCCGCATCGTCAAAGAATGCCTGACTGGATGACCTTAATCGCGCAAGTATTCCTTGACGTAGCGCACTGTCATTTCCAACGTTCGCGTCATGTCGGGATGAGCGAACTGATACTTCCTTTCAAGCTGCTTGCTAGCGCTCATGTCAAAGCGTTGCGTCTGAATGAAATCCAATGACTCAGCACTGATCCCGAATCGGGATGCCAGGCCGGGAATCATCAAAAGCCACCGAAGCAACCTCATTGCTACATAGCGGCGGGGCGCCTTGACTTGCAGCGTTGTTGCCATCTGCTCCAGCATCCCCTGTAGGTTCGGTGTGCCGTCATAGAGAGCCAGGACCTGCCGGTTGGCCATCGAAGGGTCGAACGCCACGCAGATAATCATTGTCACGAGGTAATCGACACTGACCAATGGCAGCCAGTGCCTAGCGGAACCGGGGACGGCCTTGAACCGGCCTTGGGCCAGATTGCGGATGAGTTCGGCCAGAGGCTGTCCCTCCAGGATGTGCCCGCTCTCGCTGTGGCCGCACACCGTGGCAGGATGAACGATCGTGTAGTCCGCATTCGCTTCCTGCATATAACGGATGACTGCGAAATGGGACTCGAGCTTGCTGCCTTCATAGCCACCAACACGGCTGTAGACTGCGGGCCAGTCGGTGTTTTCAGGGCACTCATGATCCACCCCGATATTGGCCAGGTGACTAAGGTTTTGCAGCATGAAGCCGCCCACCATCAGCAATCGGATGCGCTGGCTCGCCGCAAGCCTGGCGACTCTCAGCGCCCCTTGTACGTTCACTGCACGCGCGGCGTCCATGGTCAGCCCCCAGGAGAATTGCGCAGCGAGGTGAAAAACCACAGAGACCGAAGCCAGGCATTGCGTGGCGGCCTCGCTCAGTCCAAGCCCCTCCCTGCTAATATCGCCTTCAACAGCGTGGACATAGGCAGGATCACCGCCCAAGCGACCCACCTGCTCTCTGAGACGGTTGATGTTTTCTGGGTTGCGCATAAGCACCCAGGTTTTGTGCCCCGCCGCAGTAAGATGGGCCAGCAAATGTTGCCCCACAAATCCACTGCCGCCTGTAACGAAGCATTCCGCACTCATGCCTGACTCCTTGTTTGAATGATCGGCGCAGGCCAAGGTATAGAGTCAACTCTATAGTCAAGGAATTTTTACTGTGAATATTGGAGAGCTGGAGCGTCGAAGTGGCATCGGCCGCCATGCATTGCGCTATTACGAACAGCTCGGGCTTATAACGGCCCATCGTCAGGCCAACAACTACCGCACCTACAGCGAGCAGACCGTTGGCGATCTGGCCTTCATTCAGAGCGCGCAGGATGTGGGCTTTTCACTCGCTGAGATTGGAGAAATCCTTGCGGCCAAGCGGGGTAATACGATCAATTGCGCCCAAGGTGCAGCCTTGGTCGCCAGCAAGATGGCCGAAATCCAAACGAAGATAACCACCCTGCAAGCCACGTATGTTTTCCTGGACGCAGAGCGTGCGAAGCTTGAAGCCAGCGCCATTGCCCTCGGGCAAATTGTTGCTCCGCCTCCGAGTCCATGAGACCGCCTTGTCGACCACGTGCTGCTAAAACCCGAATTTCTTGTAGGTCGTCACAGGCCTGGCCGGAAATCGAGCAGCCCGCGGGCCGATACTACCGCTGCCGCATGTCTGCTTTGGGTCCAGGCCGTGTGAAAACACCTGCGCTTGTCTAACCTTCTCTTCTGTTCGTCGAGATCGTGGCGGGAACGAAGCGGGTCATTACCGGCTTGCCAAACCTCGAGCTGCTGCGCCCTGTCCAAGCAATTGCAGTTCTTAAGACAGTAGCGCCCTCAGTTGCTCGGGAACCTCAATAACTTCTTTGGTAACCGGCGAGACACAGACCTGCGTAAGACTAGAAGTAAATGCTCTGACATCTGGCGCTACATGACCCTCGACTTGAAATGTGAACGAGTGGAGCCCAACACTGGAAACACTTACTGTCATCGAAAGCTCATCATCCCAAGTGACCGGACGAAGAAACTCTAGCGAGAAAGCCCTTGCTGGAGGCAGTAGATTAAACCCCAGCAGGGTTCTTAATCCGGGACCGGAAAGCCACACTGTAAGTGCATCATGAACGGCCTCAATAACGAAGTACGAAAACCTAGGTGTATAGACTATCCCCTCTGGATCACAGTCGCCGAACAACACCTTTCTCTTAATAATCACAGCGTTCGCCACAAGATCAACCCTCAATATTGAGTGACACGGATCGCAAGACCACATCGCAGCTCCTGCGTGTTAGGGTCGGACAATACCTCCCTCGCCGTTCAAAGCCAGCCGCAGCAGCGGCCCAGGACAAGTCATGCCTGAAATAAAAGAACGTCCGATCCCGCCCGGCGGGTCGATGATGCACGCCATCCATGGAAGACGGCGAAGATGGACGCGACTTTTGGGATTCACTGAGTGATCGTCGGTACCAAGCCGCCCCATCGAATGCACCGAGCAGGCCATGCACCTCATGAGCGAGCACCACGAAGTGCTTGGCCTTGGCAGCGACTATTTGGAAGATCACCATCGACAAGCCGCAGGACAACCAGATCAACGATCTGTACCTGCTCAACCCTGCCGCCAAGGCGATCGTCGCCCAGTAGAACCGCCTGCCCCTCCAGCGTTGCCAGCCAACGCGCAAGAGTCAGCTTTGATCTGGTAGCTCGTACTCAAATTTGTATGAATGCCGCCCCTCGGTGATCGTAATGACCATGCGACCCAAGTTTTGCCCTGGCAACGGGCAAAAGCCGATATCTGGGGGCGCGCGGACGAATTCGCTACAGGGAAACGCCCACCTCACCGTGCACTCGGCCCTCTACCAAGGCCTGGATCTCTGCGAAGACATCTGAACCTAGGCTCGCCGGGACGCCCCAATAATCAAAGATCCCGCCCTCATCTCGATTTTGGCCACACGTCACAAAAACGCCGGTTCCAAACTTCTGCTTCAGGTGCATTGCCAACCAGCCAACGAACCCGCTGTTGTCGGCGCCTTCCGGAAAATGGAACCGGAAGACAGTAAACAGCTCTTGCTCGAAGTCCGCACAAGGGACTAGCTGACTCCATACCTTGTCATCTCGTACAAGCGCCAGTGCATCTGGGTGTACGGCACCAGGAAACGATGACAAAGGAAACTCCAGAAACGCGTAAGTCCCGGGGAAGAACCGGACATGCGCTTCGGTAATTACATGCAACAGTCTGCGCTCCGTATCCCGTGCCGCTTCATGGGAAATGTTCACCATTTTCATACTCTCCGTTTCGTAAAGCGTGCAGCGCTTCTTTTTATTGACCCATGAAATGCTAAGCATGAAGATCTTAAAGATAAATGTTCAATATCAAATAACATTGACAACCAAAGGTTGTAGATATGGATAAGTTGAAAAGCATGGCGGCGTTCGTAGCGGCAGCTGAGTCAGACTCCTTCTCGGCAGCGGCTGCCGTATTAGGCGTGACTCCACAGCTGATTGCCAAGCAGGTCGGCAATCTGGAATCTCAGCTAGGGCTCAAACTGATCACCCGAACCACTCGCCGCCAAAGCTTGACCGCCGTGGGCAGGGAATATTACTCGCGCTGCAAGGCTATCCTGAGTGACGTTGAAGACGCCGATGAACTGGCGTTGTCAGCAAACTCGACTCCGCGCGGAAAAATCAGGATCAGCGCGCCTTATAATTATGGTTCTCATCGACTCATCCCTTTCCTGACCCAATACCTGACGCGTTACCCGGAAACGGAAATCGAGTTGGAGTTGACGGACAGGTTCGTGAATATCGTAGAAGAGGGATTCGAAATCGTGTTTCGGCTAGGCAAACCCCAGCTGGCCGACAGCGCGGCATTGGTTCAACGCGGCTTGAGGCCTTTCAGGATGTTCGCTTGCGCATCCCCCGCTTATCTGGCGCGCAAAGGGATCCCGCTCCATCCCGAACAACTCGTGGATCATGATTGCCTGGGCTATCTCTTCGCCGATCGAATGACGGATAAACTCTGGCGATTCACCAAAAACAAGCAGACGTTCACGGTCCCCATTGTCAGTCGACTGAAAGTCAATAACACCCAGGCCAAGGTGAACGCCGCATTATCAGATTTCGGCATCACGCTCTGCGTCGAGGATGTACTGATGCCCTACGTGCAACGGGGTGAACTGGTCGTGCTCTTCGAGGAATTCGAAGGACCCACGTATCCCGTCAATCTGATCTATTCCTTCGACCGTCGTCCCTCCGCAAAGCTCAGGCACTTCATAGACGAAGTCGTTGTTGCATTGGGTTCGCCGCAGGCCTGACAGAGCAAGGGCTGGTTGCGTACAGCTTGAATGCAGGAGTGCTGGGTAGTGAGGGCGAAATCATCTGATCGTCGCTGGGTCATGGCCGTCCAGCCTGATGCCGATGGGACTGGCAGTCATCCGTTACAGGATGTCCACTGTGGGCCCAGGCTGGGTGAAAACGCCCTGAATAGGTCGAAAACTGAAAGTCGCGAGAATGGCCTTGGGAATAAACGGGCGGCCGCATGAATTACCTTAGTCAGCTACATGTACGGACGATCAAACGGTGGATCATGCCCTGATCGCTTCAAGCAGTCCTGCGCTGGCGAAGACGCTCATCATTCGCTTGAAGTTGTAGGCGAGCGCATGAAGGCTCATCTCGGCACTTACGATCTCGACGATCAGAAGGTGGGACAATCGCAAGCGTTTTCACACAGCCTGGACCCAAATCCGTCATTCGAACTGAACCCTTGGGTACCTTCGATTACTTCGTAATCGTGAAACGATACGCCTGTTCTTGCAGGTACGTTTTGATTAGCGCGGCCAATTGCCGGGCAGCGGGTGACCGCATGCTGCCACCCGCATGATTGGCAACATACGGCCAGAAGCGGCCTGTCGATAGCAGATGATCAGAACACCCTCTTCACCATCCCAGGCTTGCAGACGGCGTACACCTGAACGGCCTTCGGTTTTTCATGAGGGCTGCGTTTCACGCACGAACTCGATCAGCGCCTGTAGCGCTGGTGGTACGTGACGCCGGCTGGAGTAATAGATAAAAAACCTGCTTGGCAGGGCTTTCCAGTCTTCAAGAATTTCCTCCAGTTGCCCTTGAGCCAGGTAGTCCCTGGCCATCTCCTCATACACGTACGCGATCCCGGCACCGTCCTTCGCGGCTTGGATCATCAAGGTGTCATCTTCCAGTATCAACGGTCCTGCCACGGCCAGGCGCATGGGCTGGCCCTCGGCAAGATACTCCCACTTGTACAGTTTGCCGCTTGGGAAACGCCTGCCGATGCAGGCGTGCTCAAGCAGCCTCTGTGGCGTGCCCGGTGTGCCGTGCTTCCTGAGGTAAGCGGGAGCAGCCACGGTGACAAATCCCTGCGGTGAGCCCACCGGGACGGCGATCATGTCCCCGGCAAGGCTCTCGCCGAAGCGCACGCCGGCATCGAAACCTTTGTCGATGATGTCGCTCAAGCCATCGTCAGTCACCAGCTCCACGTTGATACGTGGGTAGGCGGCAATGAATGGCGCCAGCAATGGCGCAATGACGAGACGGGCTGCGGGTCGCGATACGTTCAGTCGCAGCGTACCGGTGGGAACTTCCTGTTTGAAAGTCAGCTCATGCAGCCCTTTGGCGACCTCCGCCAACGCTGGAACCAGCGTGGCGAGCAGTTGATGGCCCGCTTCAGTGGGCGTCACGCTGCGCGTGGTACGGTTGAGCAACCTGACCCCCAGCCTGCCCTCCAGGGCACGCATGGCGTGGCTCAGTGCCGATGCAGATACGCCTCGCTCATCGGCTGCTTTGCGAAAGCTGTGATGGCGAGCCACTGCAGCGAAGGCGTCGAGTTCGGAAAGATCGCATGGGGCTTTCATGAATAGGATTCAGTAGTTCAAACACGATTGGCTATCTTATCGTCAGCAACCCCCTGAGGGACACTTTGCGCATCAATCGACGTGAGGTGTTTATGCAAAAGAATCGACTGGGTACATCCGAGTTGTTGATTTCGCCCATTGGCATGGGCACTTGGGCCATTGCGGGGCAAGGGTGGGAGTTCAGCTGGGGGGCACAAGATGACCGCGATAGCTTGGCGGCACTGGAGTACGCGGTAGAGCGCGGCGTCAACTGGATCGACACGGCGGCGGTCTATGGGCTCGGCCATGCTGAGCGGTTGACGGGACAATTGCTGCGTCAGGTGCCGGCTTCGCGTCGCCCATTGGTATTCACCAAAGGCAGTCTGGTGTGGGATCCCGAGACCCGTGAGATTTCTCATTCGCTCGCCCCCCAGTCACTGATGAAAGAGATCGAGGACAGCCTGCGTCGCTTGCAGGTCGATGTCATCGATCTCTATCAGATTCACTGGCCAGCGTTCCCGGCAGAGGGGACCTGCGAAGGCATCGAGGAGGCTTTGGCGACTTTGGCCCACGCCAAGGCACAGGGCAAGATAAGGGCAATTGGTGTGTCGAACTTCGATGTTCCCCAGCTTGAGCGAGCCCGCTCAGTCACCGATATCGCCTCCCTTCAACCGCCGTATTCAGTTTTGATGCGTGATATCGAGGACCATATTCTGCCTTACTGCGCAACGGCGCAGGTCGGCGTGATTGCCTACTCGACTTTACAATCAGGCCTACTGACGGGAAGCATGACCCGCGAGCGGATTGCACAACTGCCCGACGACGACTGGCGAAAATCGCGCAGCGCCGACTTCCAGGAGCCTCGCCTCAGCAAGAATCTCGCCTTGGTAGAAGTGATGGCAAACATTGGTGCCAGGCATGGAGTCACTGCGGCGGCCATCGCCATTGCTTGGGTGCTGCGTGATGCGGCTGTCTCCGGCGCGATAGTAGGCGCACGCCGGCCCGAACAGGTGAATGGGTTGATCGACGCCATCAGCGTTCGTCTTGGCCAGGCTGAAATAGAAGAAATAAGCCACTATTTACCTGAAGGCATGGGTACGAACGTACCTAGCAGTGTGGCCTGAGTGGACTTGCCCCTATCAAACCGGACACCGGCACCCCGTTAAGTTGATGCCTCAGCCAGGCGCCTGGCCGGCCCTGGCTCATGCTGTCGACGCAACAGGCCCAAGCCCCGGCGATAGCCATATGCGCCGACAGCCTGCTTGTTCTGCTCGACCAGGGCCGCATCGAGCGTCCGGCGACGACGCGGCTGCGCCCTCGCAGTGGGCTGTTGGAGCCGAGCCGTCAATGGCGAGCGCGCCACACCGAGACGCTCAATGACTGCTTTCACTGGTCGTCCCCGGCAGCAAGGGTGAGTGCGCAATCCATTTTCGTGACCGGGCGATCTCCACCGCTTCCTTGAGGATCTCGGCCTCCATGGTCTTCTTGCCCAGTATCCGTTGCAGTTCACGCATCTGCTTGACGGCTTGCGCCACTGGAACAACTGGTTGGCATTGATGCCGTTGCGCCGAGCGACACGCTTTGCCCTGGCTCAAGGCTCTCGCGAACCATGGCCAACTTTTGCTCTGGGCTCCAGCGGCGTCGCCGCTACTGGCCCAAAAGCTCCCCACTCTTATCGTTGCTGTTAGTCATAAACATAACCGTTTGCCTATCCCTTCTCGTAAGGGGGAAACGGTGTCCTGTCTTTTATGGTGCTCGTTCAACAATCACGTAAATAAAAACGGGATAGCTATTGCCCATAACGCGGATAGAGCATCCCGCGGCCCCAGCGCACCATCGTGTTTAGTCGGCCCAAGACGTCAAGAGAACAACGAGCCGACTTCCATCACCACTTCCTACTGTCCTCAAAAATATCGGGTTTTTCATTTGAAAAAGTCCGAACACAATTACATCAGTCTGGAGCGCATAAGGTGAAATACCTTCAAAACTTTGGAGACAAATATGTAAAAAACCGTGGTCACCTGATCGTTAGCCTCATCGTCGGATGCTCCATTCATATCAAAGCTCATGCCGTTGACCTTCCCGTGGTCAACCTGGGTTCGACGACGTTCTATGATGGCGCTGAGGTACCCGGTGGCAAAGGCTGGAGCGCATCGTTGTTCTACCAGAACTACCGCGGCAGAAAGATCACCGACAACAAAGGGCATGAAATCGGCTTGCCGAAGTCGAGCACCAACATAGACAGTGTGCTGATGCAGCTGATTTATCAGGGAAGTGGTGGCCCCCACGATTCCGATTGGGGGTTTTCAGCGGTTCTGCCAGTGGTCACCAAGAACCTTGTCGACGATGGCTTGAACAATACCGTGCTCGACGGTTCAGAAGGTCTGGCTGACCTCAACATTGGCTTTTACTTGCAGTTCAAACCAATCATGGGCGACGAGGGCCCTCGCTTTGTCCATCGCCTGGAGGCAGATGTAATCGCTCCCGTGGGCGACTACAAGAAACATACTGCGATCAACCCAGGGGCAAACTTCTGGTCATTTAATCCATATTGGGCTGCGACGTTTTGGGCTAGTTCCAAAACCACAATTTCGTGGCGCCTGCACTACCTGTGGAACGCTAAAAACGATGCTCCCTCACCAGAGACCTATGGCGATGGGGTCGATGATGTACAGGCCGGGCAAGCGGTGCATCTGAATTTCAACACTCTTTACGCATTCACCCCGAAATTTTCGGCAGGTGTGAACGGGTACTGGCTCAACCAGTTCACCGATACAAAAATCGACGGTGATTCAGTATCTGGACGACGCGAAAAAGTTTTCGCCATCGGCCCCGGCGCTATGTTTGCGTTCTCTCGCCAAGACGTAGTGATTGCCAACCTTTACTTCGAATCCGAAGCTCGCAACCGCCCTGAAGGCAACCGCTTTGTCATGCGATGGGTACACAAACTATGAACCTGTCCCAATCAATTCCTGTGTCTGTTAATGGAGTATCTGGCATGAAAATGTCGTCGCTCAACATCATTCAGCGCACCACGCTAAAACAATGGAAAACCATTAGCCTTCTGATGGGGGTCATTGCCCAGTTATTTCTGGCGGGTGACTGGTATGGGTTCGCAGCAGTCATTCCCTTTGTCACAGAAACGTTGCATTTGTCGCCACTGCAAATCGGTATCGTACAAGGCTCCTTCTCCATCACCTACGCATTGGGTATGGTTTTTTGGGCCGCATGGGGAAGTCGAATTTCGACACGTGCACTGTACTGTTGTGGCCTGCTGGGTGTTGGCGTGTTCATGTTATTGCAGTCGCAAGTCACGTCGTATGAAGCGATGGTAGCCGCACGTTTGATGGTGGGTTTTTTCGATGCCGCGGTGTGGATCGCAGCAGCAAAATTGGTTGTTACATGGTTCCCTCCAGCTCAGCGCGGTAGAGCATTGAGCGCGTTGCTGGCAGCTTTTAGCCTGGCGATCACAGTAGATTTTGCGATCGGGATTCCTCTTGCCGAAGCCGTTGGCTGGCGCGGTTTTTTCGTCGTTCTGGCGATTGGCACTCTGTTTGTCGCATTTTTGGGCTGGGTACTGGTCAAGAGCGAGCGCCGCTGTGTGGGGTTACCCGACTTTGCCTGGGACGACGAGCCCCCCGCCAATCAAGCGGCCGCAAAAGTTAGCCTTATTTTCACGTCACGCTGGTTCTACATTGCGTCGCTCGCGATCTTTGGAGACATGTTTGCTATCTCCGCAACCGCTACCTGGGTGGTTCCAGCCTTTATCGAGACCCAAGGCATGACAACTGCATCAGCGGCCACCATAGGCACCCTGATGGGCGTGTCGCAAATCATCATGTTGCTGTTAGGCGGCTACTGCAGCGACCTGTTCCGACGCCGCGTGCTGATTCTCAAGATCGGCGCCTTGTTGTCTCTGCTCTCGGCACTTTCGTTTCTGATGACCCTTAAGCTGGGTTTACCCTACGGTGGGTTGATCACCGTCGCGGCCATGAGTGGTGTGGCGGTGTTCAGCGGTGGCGCTATTTTCGCCTTGCTGAGTGAGAAGTATGGAGACCAGCTCAGTGGTCATGCTATTGGCTATGCTGAGATGGTTGGCATTTCCTCAACCTTAATCGCGCCGGCCTTAATGGGAGCGATCATTGAAGCCAGCGGTTCATTCGTCGCTGCATTTAGCGCGTTTGCCGGTGTACAGACGGTCATTTTCCTTATCCTGCTGTGTATGCGCAAAGAGTTCCAGGAGGAAAAGAACGGAGTTGTAGGTTTGACGCGAGGTTGAAGGGTTAGAAAGCGAGGCTATCGAACAAGGCGCTCAAGGGTTAGCTCAGAAAATTGCCGGAGTTCAGCTCCGCGATATCCGCCCGAAGGCAGCATCTGAAGTTCTCGATTGGGATGACGCAAGCAGGCTTCTTGGGCACTCGAAAACAGAAACCACAAAGAAGATTTATGTGCGCGTCGGAGCCATCGCCCACCCTAACAAACAGTAAAGTTTTGCTACGCCTGCGCTTTCCTGCAGGCAATAAAAAACCCCGTAGACGTTAATCTACGGGGTTTTCAAGGGTGGAGGCCGAGGTCGGAATCGAACCGGCGTAGGCGGGTTTGCAATCCAGATAAAATTCTATTATTTTCAGTTACTTAGTTATAAATCCGTTCCGCAAGGGCCATCTCCTAGAAAGGCTGTAATCCACGGTCTACGCGGGTCGTGAATTTGATTGCGGAACTGATTTGCGCCCCCCCCCAAGAGGTTCACAACACAACGACAGCCTCCGCTCGATAAGCCTCTAGCTCTACCCCCTCACCAGCTCAGTCGATCCGATGATGGATCGGGCATACCAAGAATAAAAATTCATATATTTCATTAATTTATAAATATTAATGCCATTGCTGTAGCAAAAATTAAGCAGACAAGCAGCAAAGACCGGTATTCCGATCAAACCCCGATCAGAGTCTGTCCAATCAAAGAAACTTCAGAGAGGATAGGGATTCGCCCCCCTTCCTACTGTACGTAATGGCCTGTATCGACCAGAAACGGTCATTGACTCCCAGCACAACAAATTCCAGGCGAGCTCCTATGGCACCTAAATACCTTGAAGCCAAAAAGCGGCATCATTACGTCTGGGCAAAATACTTGTCTCGCTGGGGCAGCGGGACTAAGAGCGTCTTCTACACCACGAAGACCGGGAAAATTGCCCATGACAGCGTGCGTGCGATCGCCGCGGAAGACTATCTCTACAAAATCACAACGCTCACTAAAGAGCAGGTGGATGTGATTAAAGGGTTCTCCCGCTTGAGCCCCGAACCACTCCAACAACAGCACATGTCCTACCTAGGCGATTTTCTGAAGCTGCAGCAGGCTGAAGCCATCTACCGGCAGTCAGGCGTTCGCAGCCAAGAGGCCGAACAGCATCTCCATGCGCTGAAATGCAACCTATTGGAAAATCTCCACGCATCCCATGAGCAGGCTGTACAGCCCGTATTAGAGGCCTTGGCTGGTGAACAGCTTGAGGTCCTACAGCACAATCGGCACATGCTCGAACTCATGGCATTTTTTGGCCATCAGTTCTGTCGCACAAAGCCTTTTCGAGATGGTGTAATTCAAAGCCTTGTTCGTAGTAACGCTAAGGAAATCTGCGTGGCTGATGCTGTTGCCCATGCGTGGTGGTTCATGAGTTACATGTTCGGAATGAATTTTGGGAATAGCCTGTATGTAAGCCGCCATGAGGATAAGCATGCGTTGCTGATAAACGAAACCTCGGTACCTTTCATCACCTCCGACCACCCCATCGTCAATGTTCACCCATGCGTTTCAGAGACAGCTTTCATTGCTCCTGAGCATGCCGATCTCTACTACCCAATATCGCCCAGAACCGCCTACATCATCTGCAACTCTGGGCGATTCATGCCCGGCAGAAATGCGATTGATGAAACCACAGTAGTGGAGCTCAACTCCAAACTGGCATCCCAAGCTATGGTGCATATTGTTGGTAACAGTGAGACTGCGATCCGTCCTTTCCAAAGTTTCATTGGACGACGCGCCCAGAAGGTTCAAAAGCATCGAAAAGGGGCCGGATTTACTTAGAGCACCGGACGCCCGCTTTGGGTCGAAAGCTGCCTGACACGACCGGTGGCTTTTGGCAGCTAGCTGCCCTTCCCGAGAGGCAGCTATGGGCCCAAAGGAGACGATCACACGCCGATTGTGCTCGGGTATTAACGCAAAACCCCTACAGTCCCGAAGAACAAGGGCTGTAGGGCTTTTTCGATGCAGCTTGACATGGGGCTGCTTGGCATTAAATGGCATTGATTGGCGTACGGATTGCTCCATTTTTGCCCCACGACATCTTCAGTTGCAGGACACCTTCCAAAGCTGATCAAGCCTCGTGGTATAGCTCTGGCTCATCATCTCCCGCCGCATACCCCAATCGGGGTTGGTAGCGGCACTGGCAGTCCGGAGTGCACCCCTCCCCCAACGATTGTTGATTTGGTCCAAGACCTTTCATCACCTTATCGGTTTCCGATGGTTGCGCCAAAAATTTAAAAACTTATGAACTTTTTCGACCTGACCGTCCGTCCCGGTAGGAACTTAAAAATCAAACTCCGGCTTCCTAGCTTCCTCACAACTTATGCACGAGCCAAAACAAGCAAGAGATGTTTAGCCCAACCAAGCATGAGGAAACTGATATGTTCTTACATAACAAGCGACTCCAGTACACCGTACGCGTAGCGCAACCCAACCCTGGACTGGCCAACCTGCTGCTCGAACAGTTCGGGGGAGCCAATGGTGAACTGGCCGCAGCAGCTCGTTATTTCACCCAAGCGCTGGCAGAAGAAGATCCAGGACGCAAAGATTTATTGATGGATATCGCCACAGAGGAGCTGAGTCATCTTGAAATCGTCGGCTCAGTCATAGTTATGCTCAACCGAGGCGCCAAAGGCCAATTGGCGGAAGCGGTGCAAGAGGAGGGTGAGCTTTACAGGGCTATAAATGGCGCGGGTAACGATTCCCACATTACCAGCCTCCTATATGGAGCTGGCGCCCCACTGGTGAACTCGGCAGGAGTTCCCTGGACCGCGGCCTATGTTGACTCGATCACCGAACCGACTTGCGATCTACGTTCCAATATCGCAGCCGAGGCTCGAGCCAAAATCATTTACGAACGTCTAATTAATGTAACGGATGATCCCGGGGTGAAGGAAGCACTTGGCTTTTTGATGACCAGGGAGATTTCCCACCAAAGATCATTTGAAAAAGCTTTGCATGCCATTCAACCCAATTTCCCTCAAGGAAAATTGCCTGGCATGCCAGAGTTTTCACGAGTTTATTTCAATATGTCTGATGGTGAGCCCACCATTCGTGGTTCGTGGAATAGCGATGAAGAGTTCGAGTATGTGGAAAAGCCCCAGCCAGCGGTAGGCGGTGGCGACGGAAACCCCAGCGTCACGCTTTCCGAAGCAGACGAAGCTGTACTTGAGGCAATGAAAATACGCACCCAGTCTGACCCTGATATCGAGCCGCTTACGGGAGCGGAACTGGGCACCGGCCAAGCGCTTAACAAAAACGATATTTGATTGATGATGAGAGGGAAAGAACCGCTCTCCTCGTTAGGTGATAAGAGATGCGTTATTACACGGAAACATTGCCCCTCCTATTCTTATGCCGCCCTCTTCATAAGTTACGAATAGTAGCGGGCTATCTTATCTTCCTGACAGGCGCTTTCATGATACTAACGCAACTACTTGACAAGCTACCTGCTTAGAACACTAACAAGCATAAAGATTGGCACAAATAAACTTGCGCACGCTCAGAGCATTTAATTATAAAAATTGGAGAGTTTAACATGAACGCTATTGAACTTTTGAAAGCTGACCATGAAAAGGTAAAAACCATCCTTACGCATCTGAGTGAGTCAACAGATCGTGCCGTCAAGAAGCGGACAGAGCTTCTCGAACAGCTCGAAGCGGAGGTAACCATCCACACGCAACTTGAAGAGCAGATTCTGTACCCTGCGTTCAAAGCCGCCGGCGGTAAGGAACAGGAGGAGATGTACTGCGAGGCCAAAGAAGAGCACCGTACAGTCGACTCACTGGTGCTACCAGACCTAAAGAAAACTGATCCGACCGAGCCTGAGTTTGCAGGCAGACTCAAGGTAGTTAAGGAGCTACTAGAACATCACATTGAAGAAGAAGAAAAAGAAATGTTTCCTCAACTTGAAAAATTGATCAAAAAAAGGCTTAACGAACTTGGAGAAAAAATAAATACGATGAGGTCTTCACTCAAAAAGATGGTAAGCACATCCAAAACGACATAAATTTAAACACTGAACAGCCCGCACCAAGCGGGCTTTTTATTGCATCAAAAATCTCGATAGAAAGCACCAATCAAATATCCTCAGGAAGCCAATGATGACTATTTAGGTATAAAAAAGACCCGTAAAAGCTACGGGCCAAGTCAGGAGTTACCTCAAGCCCTCCTTGCCTTGGGCGGGCTCAAATGTATGAGCCCGCAAACGAGAAGTCCGTTCTCTTTTTCCAACTCAAGACCGACGGACGGAAAAGCTATACAAGAAAAATTCAACTGTACAAATAATATATTGAACCCCCTATCGCTTCCTCCCACCCAATATTCGGAAGGAGGCTAACATGGACAAGCTTTTCATAATTGATTACACGCTCAATAGCGAACAACGGTCTTTCATTATCCGAGCCAGAAGAATGGATAACGCAGAGGCTTGGCATTGGGCATGCTGTGATGCGGGAATAGGACGAATCCCTAGATTCGGACGAGAGCAGATTAAGCGAATCAGCAAACCACTGGCGGAGCGCTATGGCGTCGAGAACGTGAAATGGCGCCCCTCCGGAAACACCCCCTTTGAGCCCAAGCCGTACATACCTCCTCCGCCAGAATAAGGAATTATCGTTTTAATGTGGGTGTACACAGGGCTAACTACTAGTTGGAGGCAAGTATGAAAAGGAGTAAAACAGTTGCCAAACCCGAACTTAGAATGCTGTGGAAAGGCGCTACTGCGCTCAGCAATAAGTTGTTCCGCGAGGCAGCGGAGCTGGACGATGCCGCGTACCAAATACTTAGCGAGGGAGTCACTAGCGAGGCCACTTTGAAAGAATTCCAAGTCGCAAAAGATAGAGCCAGCGCAAAATATGAGGAAGCAATGCAAGCGTGGAGAAATGCAAACATCGAAATGAATAAATCACTACACCCAAAATAGAGACATTCAGTACCGCCCCATTTTTGATAACGGGGCGGTATAACTGACAATGATTTGTGACAGCTATTTCGCCGCTCATTTTGAGCTCGCAAGTATCTCCTTCACATAAGCCTGGCACGCGGCCAAGGCGATCAATCCCTGATCGCCGTCACCAGTGATGGCGACAATTCGTTGAGCAGCCGCTGGGTCAAGTTCGGCTCGCGCCGTTCCATGAACCACGCCGCAGGTGCGGGCGGTGTTGAGTAGGACTGACAGCCGCAAATCAGCAGTAGCAAGCCGATCACGCAAGCGAGCCTGGTTCGATTGAGCATCGCGCAATTCCTTGTAGTGGGTTTCGTCATTCGCTTGCAGGCGATCCTCGAGCGCACGGCGCGCATCTTGCTGCTCGCCCTGCCAGTTGATCACCGCCGCAGCGGCCTGCTCCCGGTCCGTGCTATATGCCTCGGCCAGGGCCTTGCCGTAGGCGTTGGCCTGCCACGTCCATGCGCTCCAACCGCCCAGGGCGAGCCGCAGCACCAGGGCCAGGGCTGGCAACAACCAGCCCGGGGCCTTCACGCCAGCACCTTCAATGCGCGCTCATACAGCGCCTGGCGATTCGCCAGGCCGTTGGTGCCGCCGTTGATACGCTTGGTGATGGTGAGAAAGTCGCCCTTGTCGGCCAGGGTATTCAGGACGGCCTTCTGCCAGAACCAGCCCGCCGACAGCGCTGCATAGACCGGGTTTTCCAGCAGCTCCGGGGTATTGAGCAGCCGCGAATCGCCGAACAGCGCTTCGCTGCACGCTTCATAGTTGGCCCGGCCGGTGACCTGGATCAGGCCCCACCCTCGGTACCTTTGACCGTCGCCATCCGCCTGCGGGGTATTACCCAGCCGAGCGGCCAGGGTGCCGGCGTCGTACTGGCTCAGGTACTGATCGTTGCCCAGCTCGCGCAACCGCAAGGAACTCAAGCAGCTCAGGAGAGCCTTTGAAAACGCACCTATCGAATCGATCACCCCCCAGGTGATCGCCCAATACCGCGATGCCAGAACCGCCAAGGTCCGGGCCAATCGAGAAATCGCCCTGCTCTCTCACACGTTCACCATTGCGCGAGAGTGGGGCCTGACCGACAAAGCCAACCCGTGCTTCGGCGTTCGCCGCAACAAGGAAAAGCCTAGGGACTACTACGCCGGCGAGACCGTATGGAATGCGGTATACGCCGAAGCGGTGCAGGAACTGAAGGACGCGATGGATCTGGCCTACCTAACCGGACAACGCCCCGCAGACGTGCTCAAAATCGCCGCCACCGACCTGAACAATGGGTTCTTGCTGATAGGCCAAGGCAAAACCGAAAAGCGCCTACGCCTGCGCCTGGAGGAGGAAGGTGTCCAATCAGGATTGAGTGCATTTATCGAAGACCTGCAGGAACGCAGGAGAATCAACAGCATCAGGACATCGACGCTAATCACCAACGCCTCAGGGCTACGAATGAGCCAGCAGATGCTGCGCAACCGCTGGGACGATGCGCGGGAGAAGGCTGCCATCAAGGCTGCAGCCGATGGTGACCCAGCACTGGCGGTCAGCATTCGGCAGTTTCAGTTCAAGGACATTCGGCCGAAAGCGGCTAGTGAGATCGAGCTGACGCATGCAAGCCGGTTGCTGGGGCACTCAACTGAGGAGATGACGAAGAGGGTGTATCGGCGAGTTGGTGAGATTGTTAAACCTACCAAGTGATCCTCTATTTCCAAATATTGTAACTGACAGCTAACGGCCATAAGCGGAAGTTCGCAAGCTGCCCCTTTCGACCCATAGCTGCCGGTGCTGAAGGGAGGCAATCTACGAACAGTTGCCTACATCGCTGCCTACGAGTCATTTGCGACTCGCTGATTTTGACTGCGAAGTCAAAAGCTTCATTGTGCTGGCGAATAGCTTGCAGTCTCTGAGAAGGTGAAGTAGGCTTTTTGGCGCCTCCATTCGGGTATTAAATAGGGTTGTTCAAATGCGACCCGGCTCAAAAATGCTACAAGCAACATCCCTTTGAGACTCTAAGGGAATAATCTTTAAAGGAATAAGGTGAAATATGAATGGAGGCTTTTTCCTGAACTTCGTGGCCCTCAATTCATACACCGCTCCTGAAGAACTAGCAACACTTCTTGGGACGGACTATGCGAAAATCAAATATTTTTACTATCGCGGAGAAATGCGTCGGCATTATCTTGCGTTTGAAATCCCGAAGAAAAGCGGCGGAAAGCGCAAGATATTAGCTCCAACCGACAAGCTTAAAACTATCCAAGGGCGGATAGCGGGGTTGCTTTCAAAACTCTATAAACCAAGGGCTCCAGTCAAAGCGTTTCTAGTTGGGCAATCTATTGTCACCAATGCCCGACCTCACTGCAGGAAAAAGTACGTATTTAACATCGATTTGGAAAATTTTTTCGGCACGATAACTTTTGGGCGTGTTCGTGGAATGTTAATGGCGAAGCCTTATTCGCTTTCCCCGGAGACCGCATCAGTAATTGCGCACTTAACCACAGTGGATGGCATATTGCCCCAGGGAGCTCCAAGTTCTCCAGTTATATCAAACATGTTATGTGCCAGCTTAGATAGAGATTTGTACTCGTTGGCAAAGCGTCATCGTGCAGTTTATACACGCTATGCTGATGATATTACTTTTTCATTTTATAGCCCTATAGAGTATATTCCTAAAGAGCTAGTAGATTGGCGTGAGTTGGAAGGAAGGCCAAATCATTACAATAGCAAGGTCGGACTTGAACTCGCAGCTGCAATTGAAGCTCGCGACTTCAAGATAAACAATAATAAAGTTAGGTTGCAGGGCGCGCGCGAACGGCAACTCGTAACTGGGCTCGTGACCAATAAAAAGCCAAATGTACCCAGGCCGTATATTAGAAAAACGGCTGCCTTAATACATTCGATAGAGAAGTTTGGCTTAGAGGTTGCGAACTCAGCTTTCAAAGAAAAGAACCCAAATTCCACTGCAACTATTGAGGCTCACCTACAAGGACGCTTGCTCTACATCAAGCAAGTAGTTGGTGAGGAGTCAGAGGTCTACAGAAGACTTGCTCATAGATACAATATTTTACCGATCAATTCTAAGGTACCTAATACCCCAATAACCACTCGCGAAGACTCAGACAACTTTAAGGTCGGAAAATTTATAAAGGACAAGTGTTGGGTTATTGAGATTAACGAGAAGATAAACGGCAGGCTTATCAATAGCCAAGGGAGTGCGTTCCTCATTGAAGGTCGTTTATTGGTGACTTGTGAGCACGTGCTTGCTGAGCTGTTTGAAGATGGCGTGCGAGTTGAAGTTTCTGAGTGTTTGATCAGGAGAGTGGGGGATGAAAGAATTCATGAGGCAAAAGTTGTCATTCGTGATAAAGGCCTTGATCTTGCGGTGCTGAAAATCTTAGATCCTCCAGCTGATCTAGAAGCGTTCTCGCTGGAAGAAGTCAAAGAGCCCAGCATAGGTGATCGCGTAGCGGTGCTAGGCTTCCCTAACTTCAAAGAAGGCAGTAGTGATGTCGGAGTTTTGAAGTGCAGACTTACCAACAAATACCCATTAAGTGGCGTGATGCATAGTGAAGTTGATAAGACTTTGTACTCTGGTAATAGTGGTGGCCCCGTAATTAATTCGAGTTACCACGTAGTTGGGATTGCGGCTCAAGGTGCGGCTGGTAGCCCGGAAGGTAAAAACTCCTTCATTAGAGTTTCAGAGCTAAAAAAATATCTGATAAAAAGTGGAGTAATTTAGTCTCACTTGGCTCACTGTTCAACCTGCCTAATCGATGGCTGCATTTGGCATATTGCTTCCCTTCCCCCCCCGGCAGCGTTGGATCGCTTGCTGCCTGACAGGACTGACCGGAAACGCCTCGTAGGAGACGCTCAAAAGTGTCTAGGGAGCGGGCCCGATTCACTCGCCCTCGGAACTCTTAATAGAAAAGCACTCTTCTATCAATGCATCCAAGACGGCGACAAGCTTGGAGGTATCATATTTGTTATTCCTCACTGAGTCATAAGTTTGTTTTAAAAAAGACCGTGTGTAGCTTTCTTTGTGCTCAAGGGCACCATGATAAACTTCCATCTCCTTCTTGTAAGTTGTCCATATAACCTTGGCTGCCGGATATTCACCATACTCTAGGTCAAGATAGCATTCAATTGCAGCTGCGCGCCTATTGATGTCGGCTAGAGATTCGCCGCTAGGACCACTCGTCAGGAACGAACTAAAAGCCGCCAGTTCTGGAAGCAACATAACTCGCATATTCGGCAGAAGTGACATTTTGGCTATGCGCTGGTAAGCCTCATAACCTTCAGCATCATTGTCGAAGACGAATATTACGTTATTTTGAATGTCGATCTTTATAAGGCCATCGGCAAATTTCACCAAATTTCCTGTCCCCGGGAAGGGATGGCTTTCGCTTACATCAATGAAACGAAAAAAATCTTGGATTTCTGGTTTCAGCAACGCGAAGGCATGCTTGATAATATGAACATCCGAGCTACCTTCTGTAGCAATCAGGAATGCCTGTTCACGCCGAGCACCAGGGACAAAGTCATCTTCACTTGCATAACCATTCTCGACGACAGGTCCATAATTCCAAATGACATCAACATTAAAGTTTTGCTCGCACTTAGCCAGAACTCGAAGTGTAGAATAAGGGTGGAGGAAACCTATGAGAGCGCCGAAATAGCTTGACTCTGAATAGGCCACGCCTATGTCGTGCGCATGCACGGGAAGTCTTAAAATTCTCGGATCATTTTGGAATTTACCCTGAGTGATTTTAAAGCACCCAGATTCGTTATAACTATTATCCAATTGGACTAACGGATAGCTTTTGATAAAATCGCAAAACTCGGTGAAAGATAGAATATTAGTTTCGAATAGGTCGTCTGGCTCTCGTATTCGACTTTGCATGTCAAGCCACGCGACTACAGATGACTCGTACTCATTTTTTACCGCTTCGAGAGTGAATCCCAGCAACTCCAGTCGCGGGCAAACTTCGATCAGAGTAGCGCATAGGGCCCTTTCCATTGAAGCGATCACTTCGGCATCTAGCTCCGGGTAATCATAGTCAAGCTGGCTTGTTTTGACTCTTTTTCTATGATGACTTTGGAATAACATCCCATGATCTGCTCCACGAGAATTTTTATTCCAGTCGACGCATAGACCACCGACATCAAGTGTTATTTCCGTCCCCACGTCAATCCTCCTTATAGCTTGAGAGCACCACTAGCCTTGTGAATCGTCCTTGATATTATAGAAGCTCAATGTCTGCTACTGGCCGGTAGCGGTCGCTTGCCAACGTCCACTGCTGGTCGAAAACAGCCGTGATCCAATGCAATCTGAATGCTGCTCTAACCAGAGAACCAAGACACTACATAGCAACAAGCGCCATCACAAAGCCCCCACTCAAGCCTTATTCAAACGCAGTACAAAACCACGCAAGTGGGTCAGTGCTGCCATTTGAGGATCAAGTCCACGGAGAGTAGTTGTCCGCTGGCTGCCATCAGGAAGATAAACGACCAAGTCGTCTCCATGAACAATGTAGTGGCTGGTATACGTCGTACCTTCGTGCTCAAAAATAATTTCTTCTTCCATACACGACTCCCGAATTAAAGAGCGCTCAACCGTGCGTTCAATAGTTGCCTGTCTGCATCATCATCCAGCACGTGCATTCTGCGGTGGCAGTTGGGGCAAAGCGCAGCAGTGTTCTCCACCGTATCGGCCCCGCCTTTTACAAGCCACACAATGTGATGCGTCTCTAGAAAGGGGCTTCCGTCCTTCTTGTTGAACGGTGCAGCTTCTTGGCACAAGTCACACCGCCCCTTGGATCTGCGCTTGGCATGCTCCGCGACCCAGGCTGAACGTTGATGCTGGGTAACTTTGGCACTGCGCTTTCCAACACTGGCCCGCCCCTGGCGTCGAGCGAGAGCCTCTACCTCAGCATCACTCAATTTACGCGCTTGCTTCTCCTTCACCTGGTTTAGCTGTTGCAGCGTGGAATCTGGTATGGCCGGCAGAGCACCTGACTTGAGGCGTAGCGGGAATACCCACACAAAGCGCTCCTGCCCCTCAGCGTCAGGCTGCGTCTCCTGATACGGCTCATCAGCCAACACCACCTCACCGATGTAGGTATAGGTTTTAGCAGTGAATACTTCGAACAGATGCACGGATACGCCGTTGGCACGAGACTCGTTCAGCGTTCTGTTCTGGTTAAATTCCAGCGACTGATCGCCCTGCTGGCCCATGCCGGTGTAGTGCAGCACATCATTAACCCAGCGATCGTCATAAATGGACGCCACATGGTTCGAAACGATGACGAGGGTGTTGGTACGATTTGAGCGGCGCATCCCACCTTGCGGGCTGCATTGAAACAACTGCGTCAGATCGTCGTTATTGAGATTAGAGCCTGGGACTGGAGGAACAAAATTAACCATATGTTCGGATGATCTCTTCAGCAATTGGAACATCAGCAGGAGCAAGGTCGTGTTGCAGTAACTCGTGAGGTCGCACCCACTCGATAAGGTCATGTACCTGCAGGACGAATTGGATGGATTGCAAAACGACGCTGACAGCGATCAGTTCGATCGTGCCGCCGGGATAGGTGTAAATCGAAGAAGTGAGAATCTCGCCGGCGACGGACTCAACACCCAACTCTTCACGTAGTTCACGGGTGATGCAGTCTTGCGGTGTTTCGCCATGCTCAAGCTTGCCGCCAGGAAACTCCCACATGCCCGCCAGCTTCTGGCCTGGAGCTCTGCGCGTGATAAGAATTTTCCCGTCGCGATGTACGACCGCGGCAGCTACTGGTGCTGTCATAGCGCGATTCCTTATCGCCAAGTCCGAAAGATCCATAGGAACGAAGGGAAACATCTTAGCCGAGAACCATCACCAGCCCGCACTCCGGGAAGGGAAATTCTCTTCAGTGCGACGCCAAAAACAGGCGAGTTGCGGAAGCGATCCAAAAATTTGCGGAAGTGATTGCCCAAATTTCAGGCAATAAAAAACCCCGTAGACGTTAATCTACGGGGTTTTCAAGGGTGGAGGCCGAGGTCGGAATCGAACCGGCGTAGGCGG